>JAFDHU010000336.1 GCA_019308625.1 Deltaproteobacteria bacterium | reverse complement strand
ACCACACCACCGCCCACCTGGTGCTGGTGAGGATCGGCTACGTGGAGGGGGAGCCGGAGACCTACATCCTCCCCCTGGCCGTGGCCCTCGGGGACCGGGCCTCCCGGGTCAGGAATGACTTTTCCCAGTACGTGGTGGCCGATCTCCAGGGCCCTGGACAGGAAGGGGTGCTTTATGAAGTGATTGCCGAACCCGGCTTCCACCAGGCCCTGCTGGCCCGGCTTCCACCAGGCCCTGCTGGAGAGCGTGGCCCGCCGCCGCCACTTCAAGGGTACGGAGGGCGAACTCACCGGCCATCCCACCAGGGTGTTGCGCCAGATCCAGCGGCTGATGACGCCGCCTCTATCCTCCGCCATCCTGAGGGCAGAGCAGAGCAACACCAGCATCAACTTCGGCGACTGGCTGATTCTGAAGCTGCTGCGCCGGGTGGAGGAGGGCATCAACCTGGACTTGGAGATCGGCTTATTCCTGACGGAGAAATCCACTTTTGCCTACAATCCGCCGGTGGCCGGCCACCTGGAGTACCGCTACGACCGGCGGGAGCCCGTCACCCTGGGGATTATCCACGGGTTTGTGCCCAACCAGGGGGACGCCTGGAAGTACACCCTGGACGCCTTGGGCCACTACTTTGAAACGGCCCTGGCCAGCCGGATGGACGCCGGTCCCGACATTCTCCCCAGGAAGCCGCTGCTGGACCTGACCAAAATGGAGCTGCCTGCCCAGGCCCTGGACCTCATCGGCCCCTATCTGGAGTCGGCCCGGCTGCTGGGCGAGCGCACCGGGGAACTGCACGCCGCCCTGGCCTCCGACCCCCTGGACCCGGATTTTGCTCCGGAACCCTTCACTGCCCTTTACCAGCGCTCCGTGTACCAGTCCATGCGCAATCTTTGTGCCCGGACCCTCCAGCTCTTGCGGTCCCGGCTCCACCATCTGCCCGGGGAGGCCAAGGATGCCGCCCAGCAGGTGCTGGCCCGGGAAGACGAACTTTACCATCGCTTCAGCGCCCTGCTGAGCCGCAGAATCTCCTCCATGCGCCTGCGCATTCACGGCGATTTCCACCTGGGCCAGGTGCTCTACACCGGGCGGGACTTTATCATTATTGATTTTGAGGGGGAGCCGGCCCGGTCTCTGTCCGAGCGGCGCCTCAAGCGCTCCCCTCTCAGGGACGTGGCCGGCATGCTGCGCTCCTTTCACTACGCCGCGCACTACGCCATCATCACCCAAGCGTTGCGGACCGAGGACCTGCAGGCCATGGAGGTATGGGCCGACTTCTGGCATACCTGGGTCTCCGCCGTGTATCTGAAGGCCTATCTGGAGGTGGCTGCTCCGGCCGGCTTCCTGCCCCGGGACGAAGGCGAGCTGCAGACCCTGCTGGATGCCTACTGCCTGGAGAAGGCCGTGTATGAACTGGGCTATGAACTCAACAACCGCCCGGATTGGGTGAAGATTCCCCTCCAGGGCATTCTGCAGTTTCTGGAGGCCGGAGGGGAGCGATAGCCGCACGGCCCCGGCCCTCCATAAAACCATTTCGTAAGGGCCCCAATTTATGTTAATTTTTGATAACTGACCTGGGGAAAAACGGAAGGACCTATGACCGAAAAAGTGCGCTACGATGTCTCCCGCCTGACCGACGACGACCTGTACCTGTTCAACGAAGGCAACCACTTCCGCCTCTACGAGAAACTGGGGGCCCACCTGATGACGGTGGACGGCGTGGAGGGCACCTACTTTGCGGTCTGGGCCCCGGACGCCGAGCAGGTCTTTGTCATGGGCGACTTCAACGGCTGGGACAAGGCCTCCCACCCCCTGGGCTCCCGGGGCCGGTCAGGCATTTGGGAAGGCTTCATCCCCGGTGTGGGCCAAGGCACCCTGTACAAGTACCACATCCGCTCCCGCTATAACCAATACCAGGTGGACAAGGCCGACGCCTTCGGCTTCTATTTTGAGAAGCCGCCGCACACCGCCTCCATCGTCTGGGACCTGGACTACACCTGGGGGGATGAGGAATGGATGGCCGCCCGGCACCGCCACAACGCCCTGGACAGCCCCCTGGCCATTTACGAGGTTCCTGGCGGCGGGTGCCGGAGGAAGACGACCGCTTCCTCACCTACCGGGAGCTGGCCCCGCTTTTGGCCGACTATGTGGAACGGATGGGCTTCACCCACGTGGAGTTTCTGCCGCTCACCGAGCATCCCTTTTACGGCTCCTGGGGATACCAGACCATCGGTTATTTTGCTCCCACCAGCCGCTACGGCACCCCCCAGGATTTCATGTTCCTGGTGGACCACCTGCACCAGCGGGGCATCGGGGTGATCCTGGACTGGGTGCCCTCCCACTTCCCGGCGGATGAACATGGGCCCGGGTTTTTTGACGGCACCCATCTCTTTGAACACGCCGACCCCCGCAAGGGGATGCACCCGGACTGG
>JAFDHU010000335.1:1988-2543 GCA_019308625.1 Deltaproteobacteria bacterium | reverse complement strand
CCAAACTTCTGCTTCAGCCATTGAACGTTGTCTTCTCATGACCACTGACCCTGGCGACCTGGTGCTGGACCCCACCTGCGGCAGCGGCACCACCGCCTATGTGGCTGAGAAGTGGGGCCGGCGCTGGATCACCATTGACACCAGCCGGGTGGCCCTGGCCCTGGCCCGCACCCGCCTCATGGCCGCCAAATATCCTTATTTCCTCCTGGCCGACTCCCCGGATGGCCTGAAAAAGGAAGCGGAACTCACTGGCCTGATGCCCCCGGAATACAAAACCGAGGGGGACATCAAAAAGGGCTTCGTCTATAAACGGGTGCCCCACATCACCCTGAAGTCCATCGCCAACAACGAAGAGATTGACGAAATCTACGCCCGCCGGCACCCGGAAGTGGAAAGGGCCCTGGCTGAGCTCAACGCCGCCCTGCGGGGCCACCTACAGCCCTTCCTGGTAACCACCGGAGGGCGGAGCGGGAGTGAGGTGGACTTCACCGCGCCGGAAGAGGCCATGGTCACCCTGCCTTCGGGGGAGTCGGCGCCGGCCTATGCCCTGCTGGA
>JAFDHU010000335.1:0-1979 GCA_019308625.1 Deltaproteobacteria bacterium | reverse complement strand
GGGCGAGACTGTGCTGGCCTACGCCCTGCTGGAATGGGAGGTGCCCTTTGACTGGCCGGAAGACTGGCCGGAGAAGGCCCGCCAGCCTTTTGAAGCCTTTCACCAGGCCCGCCGCCAACTGCGCCAGGAAATAGACGAGAGCATCGCCCGCCGGGCCGACACGGAACTGCTCTATGACCAACCCTATGAAGACCCCAAACGGATTCGGGTCACCGGCCCCTTTACTGTGGAAAGCCTCTCCCCCCACCGGGTGCTGGCCCCGGAGGTGGAGCTGCCGGAATCCGAGGCCCGGGCCCAACGGGAAGCCGCCCTGGGCCAGTTTGAGACCATGATCCTGGAGAACCTGAAAAAGGCCGGGGTGCAGAACACCAAAAAGAACGAGCGCCTGAAATTTGACCGCCTGGAGCCCTACGCCGGTGAGTGGCTCCACGCCGAAGGAGAATACACCGAGAAGGACGGCACGGTGCGCCGGGTGGCGGTGTGCATCGGCCCGGAGCACGGCACCGTGGGCCCGGAGCTGGTCAAAGAGGCAGCCAAAGAAGCGGTCAAAGGAGTGGGGTTTGATCTCCTCATCGTTTGCGGCTTTGCTTTTGACCCCCACGTCTCCGAGGAGGCCAAACGCTACGGCAAGCTCACCGTGCTTCCCTGCCGCATGAATCCGGATTTGTCCATGGGCGACGAACTGCTGAAAAAGACCGGCGCCGGCAACCTCTTCATGGTCTTCGGCGAGCCGGACATCGCCTTAAAGAAGGTGAAAAACGGCAAGGTTAAGATGGAATTGCGGGGGGATGATTTTCTATCTGCCGAAAAGCTGGCCCACTGGAGGGCTACACAGGGAGACTTAGTGGTGGAGATTTATGGCCTGGACGTCTACGACCCCACCACAGGACAAATCCGCTCCAATTCTACTAATGACCTGGCCTGCTGGTTCATAGACACCAACTACAACGGCGAAAGTTTCTTTGTGCGCCATGCCTATTTCACCGGGGCCGACCGGCCTTATGACAAGTTGAAGCGGGCGCTAAGGGCGGAAATTGATGAGGCTGCCTGGTCTGCCCTTTACTCCACCGTCAGCCGCCCCTTCCCTCCGCCGGCTACCGGCAAAATCGCCGTAAAGGTAATCAACCATTACGGGGACGAAGTTTTGAAAGTTTTTGAAGTTTAAAGACATAAGGAGAAAATCCATGCGAATCATTGGAATAAAGGCGGTAGGGACAAATTACCTTTATGTGTGGCCTAAAGATGAAGAGAATTTTGACTACTATGTTGATTACAGGGTCATGGGGGAAGATGGTGAACACGATATTAGGATTGGATTCTGTCAGCGTTTTGTGTATGGAAGAGACCGCCTCCGGGCAGTAGTGTGGATTGATGGCTACCCTCACGCGGAATTCCTAGGGGCTGATGACTTTGACAAGTCTGGGGATCTGATAGCCGAGATCAAAGTTCCCGGGGATCGCGGGGAAAGAATTTGCCGATATCCAAATGAACCAATCCCTGAGCGCTATACCATGTTCAGGGTGGAGGGTTTGAAAATACGAGTCAAAACTAGCGGGGTTCGGGGAGCCTGGGCTGTCGTAGCCAATATTGGTGACCATGAAACCATGGTGGCTTTGGCCGGGTTAAGAAGATTGGAAAGAAGGAGATAAAAAGAGCCAATTTGTGGCCTCCTGCATGAAGCATTTGAACTTGTCCCTAAACACGGCATGATTATCAGAAGAAGAAACCTTATTTGCTGGCCGGTTACAACCTACCGAGTCAGGGGGATTTGAACCGATGAGCTTCGGGATGCAACTGTTTTTGGGGAGCACCTCACGTCGTGGCCCTCTTTTTGTTGTGGAGATGCTCCAAATAATAACCTTTGGCCACTGGCTGTGCGGACACGCGAGACCTCTGGCCCCATGGTCCCGCGGCCATACCTACAATCAAACTTAAGAACAGGCACCTGTATTGAGCGTTTTGTGCCCCATTTCTGGGAA
>JAFDHU010000334.1 GCA_019308625.1 Deltaproteobacteria bacterium | reverse complement strand
TCTGGTGGGGGCGGCCCTGGGAGGAAGCCCCCCCGCCCGGGGCTCAGCCGGGGCAGATCGTGGCTGCCCTGCCGGGCCAAGGCCTGCTGGTGGCTGCGGGCCAGGGCCTGTTTCTCATCACCCAGGCCCAATGGCAGGGGGAGCCGGAATTTCTGGGCCCGGTGCTGGCCACCTGGAAGGACCTGGTGGGCCGGCGGCTGGGCTGAGTGGCCGGGGACTGCCTGCCTCCCGCTTCGCCGTTTTCTTTTCCCCAAATTTGACTATAATGGGTAAGCCTTGCCGCGCCGTGGCGAAACTCGTGCCGGCAACCGGAGCCCATGAGCATGAAGATTCTTATCCTGGGGGTCAATGGTTTTATCGGCAACGCCCTGATCAAGCGCATCCTGGCCACCAGGGACTGGGAAGTCTACGGCATGGACCTCCAGTCCAACAAAATCGCCGAATGCCTGGGTCATCCCCGCTTCCACTTCTTGGAAGGGGACATCGCCATCAACAAGGAGTGGATTGAATACCACATCAAGAAATGCGATGTGGTCCTGCCCCTGGTGGCCATTGCCACGCCCATGGCTTATGTGAAGAAGCCGCTGGCCGTGTTTGAGCTGGACTTTGAGGAAAATCTCCGGGTGGTGCGGCAGTGCGTCCAGTACGGCACCCGCATCGTGTTCCCCTCCTCCTCAGAGGTGTACGGCATGTGCACCGACGAAGAGTTCTCTGAGGACGGGAGCCCCCTGGTTTTAGGGCCCATCCACAAGCAGCGCTGGATTTATGCCTGCTCCAAGCAGCTTCTGGACCGGGTTATCTGGGCCTATGGGGCCTCCGGCAAATTGCAGTTCACCCTGTTCCGGCCGTTCAACTGGATCGGCCCCAGGCTGGACGACCTGGATGCTGCCAAGGAAGGGAGCTCCCGGGTGGTGACCCAGTTCATTGTCAACCTCATCCAGAGGGAGCCCATCCGCCTGGTGGACGGCGGCTTCCAGAAGCGCTGCTTCACCTACGTGGAGGATGGCATTGACTGTTTGATGACTATTATTGAAAACCCCCGGGGCGTAGCTGACGGACAGATTTTCAATATCGGCAATCCTGCCAACGAGGCCTCCATCCGGGAGCTGGCCTACCTGCTCCGGGACCTGTTCCGTAGCCACCCGGAACACCGGCAGGACGAAGCCTGCTCAGAAATCATTGAAACCTCGGCGGAAGAGTATTACGGCCAGGGCTATCAGGACATCCTGACCCGCAAGCCCTCTATTGACAAGGCCCGCCGCCTGTTAGGCTGGGAGCCCCGCACCGACCTGAAAACCTCCCTGGAATACACCCTGAACGCCTTTCTGGAGGAAGCCCGGGAGAACCAGCGGGGATGAGTGTGGCGGTTCCGGACAGAGAAAGGGCGGTGCTGCCTCAGTCTCATAATGGTCTGTGGGCACTTGGCAGGACATGCGCCTGGGTCTGAAAATTGACGTGGACACCCTTCAAGGTCTCAGGGAAGGCGTCCCGGCCTTGGCCCGAATCCTCAAGGAATGGGGAATCCGGGCCAGCTTCTTCGTGGCCCTGGGACCGGACTGCTCCGGCCGGGCCGTCCTGCGGGTGTTCCGGCAGCGCGGCTTTCTCAAAAAGATGTGGCGGACCAAGGCTCCCGCGGTGTACGGCCTGAAGACCATGCTGTACGGTACGGTGCTGCCGGCCCCGGTCATCGGCGAGCAGGCCGGGGAAATCCTGCCCCGTCTGGCGGAGGCCGGACACGAGGTGGGGCTCCACGGCTATAACCACGTGCGCTGGCACGATAGTCTCTTGAAAATGTCTCCGGAAGACGTTAAAAATGAGGTGACTTGCGCTCAGGAGGCGTTTATCAGTATTTTTCAGCGTCATGGCAGGCCACCGCCGCGAGCCGGGCAGTTTTGGCCGAGGCCGGATTTGTCTATGCCAGCGACACCCGCGGGCAGGTCCCCTACTGGCCCCGGTTCGGGAGCCAGGTGAACTCCCTGCTGGAGATTCCCACCACCCTCCCCACCCTGGACGAGCTGTGGGGCCTTAACGGCTTGACCGCTGCAGGTTTCTTTGAGCTGATCGCCTCCCGGCTGTCGCCGGAGCAACCCCAGGTCCTGACCGTTCACGCCGAACTGGAGGGAGGCCCCGCGCTTCGGGAGTTTTCCCGCTTTCTGGAGCGTGCCTGCCGCCAGGGGGTGGATTTTTTCCCCCTGGAGGATTGGGCGGCAGAACTGCTGCAGTGTCCTGAGGGGATTCCCGTGGCTGCGGTCCGCCAGGGCCGCCTCCCGGGCCGGGCCGGTACGGTTTCCTGTCAGGAGGGGATGGGGTGGCGGCTATGAAGGTGGCGGCCATCATCCCGGCCGCGGGCCTCGGGGCCCGCATGAAGCACAACCGGCCCAAGCCCTACCTGATGCTGGCCGGCAAACCTATCCTGGCCCATACCCTGGCTGTCTTTGAAGCCGCGCCGGAAGTGCAG
>JAFDHU010000333.1 GCA_019308625.1 Deltaproteobacteria bacterium | reverse complement strand
GACTCGCAAAATTCCCCATTGCTCCGGGGTTATATCAAATCCCTTCGTTTTAAAGGCCCGATGAAGGGCTGACTTCATCCTCAGAGCGGTCCTATAAACGATAAAGCCAACGGTCTTTTCGATGGAGTAGGTTTCCGCCATGGAAGTCTCCTCTTAATAATTAATATATTAACTGTTGCAAATAATCAAGAAAAATCCAAGCTTTTTTACCCGAAAAATTCATGGAAAGTAGGTTGACCCGAAAATTTTTACTCCATGACCAACCATTTTTCTTGTTCTTATTTTCTGGAAAGTACGGCGGGGGCTGACGCGGCCGGTGCCTTTTGAGCCCACGGAGGCTATGTGCCCCGGCCAGGTGTGGGCCGTAGGTCCTGGCGGTCGGCCCAGTATTCCCGGTTGAATGTGCCCCGGCCAGGTGTGGGCCGTAGACTTCGTCGAAGACAAACTGGTCTCCGGGCGAAAGGTACGCATTCTCAACGTGGTGGACATCTTCCGCCGCGACGCCCTGGGTTCCCTGGTGGAGCACAGCATTACCAGGGTCCTGGCGACCCGGCATCTGGAGGCGGTGTTTTTGAGATACGGGGCGCCCCGGGTGCTGCGCCGGGACGGCGGGCCGGATTTTGAAGTCAAGGTGTTTCAGAAGTTGCTCCTGACCTGGCGGGTCCAGGACGAACTGGTACAACTGCGAGCGGCCCCATCAGAGTCTGGGATATCGCACCCCCAGGGAACTGATGGTGGAGGCCGCCCCTCAGGGGGCTCCGGATATTGATGGTCCTCCGCCCCCTGCGGGGCGGCTGGGCAACCTGAACCATGGTTATGACAAACCAACCCTCTCATAAAAAGGGTCTCACTTTTGGGGGCATCTCAGCCTTGGCCTGAAACCGTGCAGATATCCCCCAAGGCTTTGCCCCAATGACAGGGAGGCCGCCTTTGTTCCGGACTCAGCGAGCACCCGGCGGAGGTTGGGGGGTGGTGAAAAGACTCTGTCAGGGAAATTAGGTGATGGCTCTGTCAGGGGGTTTTCCGGAAATCAATCCTTTCCGAAACCTTGCGGTCGGCCAGGGAAAGGATGTATTCCAGCAAATCATGCCGGCGGAGTTTCTTCAGACCCCGCTCCAGGCTGGTTTTGGTGAGGTTGAGCATGGGCCAGATGGCTTCCCTGTCCAGCCCTTCATTGAGCAGAAATTCCACTACCGCCCTGGTGTCTAGGTCATAGCTTGTGACGGTGGTGGGGCCGTAAACCAGGTCCCCAACCTGCACCGGGCCGTGGGCCTTGACCCATTCCTTCAACCGGGCGGCCAGCTCCTTCTCCATCTGTTGCAAGGTCAAGAGAAGGGCCGCCGCCTTCTCGGCCTGCTCCCTGGTGGCCGGGGCCGTCACTTCCGCCGGCACCAGGGCCTGGGACATCACCGGACAATGGGCCGTCACCCCGCACATGCCGCAGAAAGAACCGGGGGTGGAGTCAAAGTGCTTGTCCCGCTCAATGGCCCTGATTTTTTCCTCCAGCATGTCAGGCACATGCTTCAGGTCATCCGGCGTCAGGAGCACTTCCCTTTCCTTGCCGTAGCGCAGGAAGTGCAGGCGCAGGAGCACTTCCTGAATGTCCGGATAAAGGGCCTGTTTTAAGCCCCAGCCGTAAGCCAGGAGCTGGAGGTCTTTCTCCACCCCGTTCATAGCCCGGCCAGTTTTCCAATCAAGGATGACCCCCATGTCGCCTTGGCGGAAGTGGAAATCAATGACCATGCGAAAGCGGGCCCGCTTGCTGTTGAAATTGGTGGGCTTCCACCGGCGGGTGAAAGCAAGCTGACGCTCCACGCCGGGGTCTGTTAGACTGACGGGAAGGGTGAAGGTGTTGTAAAACCGCTCCCACATTTCCGCCGCCTCGGGGTGGCTGATGCGGGAGGCAATGTAACGGGCGAATTCCCAGTCGGTGGGTTGTCCCAAGTTAATCAGCCGCTCCAGGTATTCGGCCACCAAGGTGTGCAGGAAACTGCCGGTGTCCCT
>JAFDHU010000019.1 GCA_019308625.1 Deltaproteobacteria bacterium | reverse complement strand
GGCTGGGCCGCCTGAAAGCTGGAGATGAAATCCTCCACCAGCAGGTGGACGTGAGAAAACACCGCAGACCAGTCAGGACCCTGTGGAGTCATGGGTACAGACCCCAGGGCCTCCTGGCACCAGGACAGATGCAGACCTCTGGTCGCGGGCTCATCCTCCTGGATTATGGCCCGGACGAAAAACACCTCCACGCTGAAGATGTAGTCGGACGGGGCGGCCGCCGTCCGGCGCAGATGGAGGAGGACGCCCAGACACGGGGCAGCCTGGGGCCGGTCAGGGCTTTCCTCCTGATGCCTTACCGGAATGCCGGCCGCAGCCAGGCGCCATTCCACTTGGGCTTGCAGTTGCAGAATGTCCAGGCCGTCCTGAGCTGCTTCGTCATCAATGTGGGAAACCCAGACGTGGACGCCATCCGGCACAGGAGAGGCAAAAAGACGCCAGCCTGTGCGGGAAGCCCCTGCTTTCTGGCCGCCGGGGAAAAACCGATCATCTTTCACCGCCACACCTCCCGCCGGCTCCGCCCCTTAAAAGGCAATTCACACGAACTTGGATTTTAAGGGCATTAAGAGGAAACTACAATCGGGACTTGCCTGGTTTTTTCCCCAGGCAAACCCTGAGGCAGCCTTGCTGACCTCAGGTGGGCCCGGCTCTAAAAAGCCGCAGGTAGCTGGGAAGGAGGCTCAGGTGTCCAGGGACGTCAGACCTTCCCGGATGGCATATTTGGTGAGTTCGGCGATGCTGTGTATCCCCAGTTTGTGCATCACCTGCTGGCGATGGGTCTCCACAGTCTTTACGCTGATGTGCAGAAGTTCGGCGATCTGGCTGGTGGTTTTCCCCTCCGCCATAAGCTGCAGCACCTCGCGTTCCCGGTTGGTGAGCACAGAGAAGGCCGACGAACTCGGGGTAGCCAGACCCTGGACATAGTCCTTGATTACTATGTCAGAGACTCCCGGGCTGAGGTAAGTCTTGTTGGCCATGACCAGCCGGATGGCATTGGCCAGTTCCTCAAAGGCGCAATCTTTGAGGAGATAACCGGAGGCGCCGGCTTTGAGCATATTCACCACAAAGCGGCGGTCGGTGTGCATGGACAAGGCGATCACCTTGATGGCTGGGGAGGCATGCAGAATCTGGCGGGTGGCTTCAATGCCGTTCAGGTCGGGCATGTTGACGTCCATGATGACCACATGGGGGGACAGTTCTTTAGACAGTTGGACCGCTCTCCGGCCGTTTTCCGCCTCGGCCACCACTTCCATATCGGGCTCTTTGGCCAACAGGGTTGAGAGCCCCTGCCGCACTATCTGGTGATCATCAACAATGATAATCTTGATGCTCATGAATTCCCTCCCTGGATGCCTGCTCCTGGCCATGGAAACCTGCCTTGACAAGCGCAGTGATTCGCCTGTCTTACATTTTTCGCCGGGCAAGCTGCCCCCGCTTCCTGTTTCAACCTCCGCCAGTTGCCGAAGCCGGAGCTTTCTTCTGGCCGCGGCGTTATCGGTGCAAGTGTTCAGGAAGGGGCAGACCCCTTACTTTTTCCAGGAAATTTACCTTATTACCCCAATACCGGTCAAAATTTTTTGAAATTAATTTTTATCACAATTATCAGTTAATTGCCAGGTTGCGGGCTGGGTGTCGCCGTTTTCTGCATCGGCATTTCCCCTGAGAAAGTTGAAAAAATCCGGGTTCCGCCAGCCGGGCCTCTTCCGGAGAGAACGCCGCCAATTGGCATCGGGGCCGGTTTTGTGGTAAGGTGGCCGCAACATGGAAGTCACATCTTGATCTCTGGGGACGCTACAAAGGGGTGCAGGTGGTGGGCACAGGGGACTGCACCCACCCGGGTTGGCTCAAGGAACTTAACGAGAAGCTTACCCCCGTGGCCGAGGGCACCTATGAGCTGAACCATTCCCTGGCCCTGCCGCTGGTGACCTGCGGGCCTGCCTGGGAGCAGGTCCAGCCGGTGCGTTTCCTCATCACCGGCGAAGTCAGCACCATCTATAAAAAGGGCGGCCGGGTGCGGAAAGTGCACCTGCTGCTGGTGCTCTCCGGCCTGGAGGCGGCCCAGCGCCTGTCCCAGCGATTGGCCCGCCTGGGCAACGTCACCGCTGACGGCCGCCCCATCCTGGGACTGGACGCCAAACATGTCCTGGAACTGACTCTGGAGGCAGACCCCGACGGCCTGGTTATCCCGGCCCACATCTGGACCCCCTGGTTCTCGGTGTTGGGGGCCAAAAGCGGCTTTGACTCCCTGGAGGAGTGTTTCGAGGAATACACCGGAGAGATCTTCGCCTTGGAGACCGGCCTGTCTTCCGATCCCCCCATGAACTGGCGGGTGAGCCAGCTGGACCGCTACCTGCTGGTGTCCAATTCTGACGCCCATTCTCCTCAGAAGGTGGGGCGGGAGGCCAATATCTTTCTCACCCCGCCGGTTTATGCCGACCTGGCCCGGGCCCTCCGCACCAAAGAAGGCTTTGCCGGCACCATCGAGTTCTTCCCCCAGGAAGGCAAATACCACCTGGACGGACACCGCAAGTGCGACCTGCGGCTGGCCCCGGAGGAAGCCAAACGCCTGGGAGGGTGCTGTCCCCGCTGCGGCAAGCCCTTGACCCTGGGGGTGATGCACCGCGTCCTGGACCTGGCAGACCGGGACCCTGATGTTGCTCCCTCTGAGGCCAAGCCTTTTGAGTCCCTCATCGCCCTGCCGGAAATTCTGGGAGAGGTACTGCAGGCCAACCCGGACACCAAAAAGGTGAAGCAGCTTTATTTCCGTCTGCTCACCGAGCTGGGGCCGGAGCTGGCCATCCTGCGCTCTGTTCCCCTGGAGGAGGTAGCCCAAGCCGGGGGCGCCCTCCTGGCCTACGCCCTGGACAAGATGCGCCAAGGGCAGGTCCATATCGCTGCGGGCTACGACGGGGTCTATGGGGATGTCCGCCTGCTGACCCCGGAAGAACGCCGGCGCCACCTGGGCCAGACCGTGTTCTGGAGCCTGCCGGATGAACACCCGCTCCCCTCCGCCCTGGAATCACAGGAGTTTCCCGCCCCCGCACCTGAACCGGTGCCGACGTTGCAGGAAAGCCCCACAGATTACGCCGGAGAAGGCGATCGTCTGCTGGCGGGCTTAAATCCCAGGCAGCAGGCGGTGGTGCGCCATGCCGGCTCCCCCCTCATCGTGCAGGCCGGGCCGGGAACCGGCAAAACCAAGGCCCTCACCCACCGCTTGGCTTACCTGCTGAAGCGGCGCCGGGTGCCGCCGGAGCATATTCTGGCCGTGACCTTCACCCGCCAGGCCGCGGCAGAGATGGCTGAACGCCTCCAAAGTCTGGTTCCCGATTTCCCCGGGCTGGAGCGCCTCACCATCAAGACCTTCCATGCCTTGGGACACCAGATACTCACCGAGGCCGGGCTTGAGCGGGAGATGCTCACCGAGCCCCAGCGCCGGGAGCTTCTCCGGCTCATCGCCCGGGACGTCGGCCTGCCCCCCAAGGACCTGGAACAAGCCATCCTGCAGTGGAAGCAGGCGCTCCTTTATCCCGAGGATCTGGCGGCGGACGACCACAGGAAAGCCCTGGAAGGCTACCGCCGCTACGAAGCCCGGCTGGCCCAGGAGGGCCGGTGGGATTTTGAAGACCTCATCGCCCGGCCCACGCTGCTGCTGCTCCGGGACCCGGACCTCCAGGGCCGCTATCGCCGGCGCTTCCGCCACCTGCTGGTGGATGAATACCAGGATGTCAACGAAGCCCAGTACCGCTTCTTCCGGGCCCTGGCCGCCCCGGACGCCGAAATTATGGTGATCGGCGACCCTGACCAGGCCATTTACGGGTTCCGGGGGGCCAAGCCGGAATATTTCGTCCGTTTTGAGGAAGACTGGCCCCGGGCGGTCAGATACCGACTGGCCGACACCTATCGCCTGCCCGCCCCCCTGCTGAGGGCGGCCGAGCGTCTCCTGGCAGCCAACGGCTCCGCCGTGGAGCCTATGGTGAGCCGCTGTCCCGGGGACCTGCCGGTAATCTTACGGGAGACACCTACCGCCGAGGGCGAAGCCCGAGCCATTGCCCGGGAGATTGACCGGCTGGTGGGAGGGCTGAGTCACCGCAGTCTGGAGGATGGACGGCTGCGCTATCAGGAGTCCGGCAGAATCGGCTTCAAAGACATCGCCGTGCTTTACCGCCTCCACAGCCTGGGGGAGGAGCTGGAGCGGAATCTCACCGCCGCCGGCATACCTTGTCAGCAAGCCCGGGAAGGAGTGGGGCCGGACTGGGACGACCTGGATCTGGCCGCCGAAAAAGTCAAACTCCTCACTCTGCATGCGGCCAAGGGCCTGGAATTTGCCTACGTGTTCATCGCCGGGTGCGAGGCCGGCCTGCTGCCCTTTGCACCAGACGGGAGTGAGCCGGCCGACCCCGAAGAGGAGCGCCGCCTGTTTTACGTCGGCTTGACCCGGGCCCGCTGTCAGGTTATCCTCACCCGGGCCCGCCAACGGACCCTTTGGGGCGTCCGGCGGCACACCCGACTCTCACCCCTGGCGGCCGCGGTGAATCCCGAAAAACCTGCTGGCGGCCCCAGGCGGCGCCGACAACCGGCACTTTTCCCCGAACTCCAACCCCGAGTCCTGAAACCGGCCGGCAAATAAGGAAAAGTCTCAGGGATATGCCGTTGGGGCCGCTGCGAGATACAAATTCCCATTTTCTGCACCTAGGCCGATGGCTGGCAGGCCTGGTGCTGCTTCTGGTCTGCCTGACAGGCGCCAGCCAGCATGCCTGGAGCGGCAGCGGCTTTATTGATTTCTTCAACGAAGACCTCTTTTTTGAAAGGGTGCAGGCCTTAAGCCGGATAAAGGTGGGGACTACCGCCACCCAGGTGGTGAGACTGGCGGGGGAACCGGTGGAAAAAACCGCCCTGGACGACGGCTCCCGGGGTAGTCTCCCTTTACCGGGAGCCCTGACCCGGCAGACCGGATTTATGGCTCCAGGCCTCCCTCGAGTTATTAATTAAAAACAAAAAGGGAATTCTCTGGTCACCCTGGGCCGGAGGCGAAGGGTCTAGATTCTTCGGCCCTCATGGGGCCTCAGAATGACAAGTTATCAACCAACTTTATGCTCTGAGGAATATGTGGCAGGATAGGCACCCCACGGCGTTTTACCGGAAACAGTCAAGGTTCGGCTTGGCCTTGGCGGTCTTGGCCTTCCTGCTCCTCACAGGCCCTGCGGTGGCGATCGAAAATCCGGCCGAGCCGCCGCCTCTGACTCTGGTCTCTCTGAAGATCAAAGGGGCCAAAATCATTTCTGCCAAAAAAGTGAAGGAAGAGCTTACCCTGCCGCTGCCCTCCTTTTGGCCTTGGAGGAAAAAGCCGGCTTTCCGTCCGGGCGATTTGGAGGCTGACTTGGAACGCTTGCAGGCCTTCTACCGCCGCCAGGGCTTCTATCACACCAGCATCAAGCCTGAAATCCACAAGGACGAAGAAGGCCGGGTCCGGGTGGTGCTCCATATCAACGAAGGCCCTTATGTGGTGGTGAAAAGCATCAAAGTGGATGTAACCGACCCGGCTGTCCGGCCCGGGTTGGCAGGGCTCCAGAAGGAATGGCCCCTCAAGGTGGGAGACCGGTTCAGCGAAGACCGGTATGAGAACCTGAAGCGGCTGTATCTGGATTATCTGATGGATCACGGCTATCCCCGGGCCCAGGTGCAGGGCCGGGTATATCTGGACGACAAGCTCAACACAGCTAAAATTAACCTCACCGTGACCCCCCGGCAGAAATGTTACTTCGGCGAAGTCAGTCTGAAGGGGAAGCGCCAGACCCCGGACTACCTGATCCGCCGCCGTCTGGCCTTCAAAAAGGGGGAGCTTTTCTCCCTGGCCAAACTCTATGAAAGTCAGCGGCATCTCTATGACCTGGACCTGTTCCGCAGCGTCACCCTGACTCCTGCCGAGGTGCCTGAGACCCAGCGTTCCATTCCCGTCACCGTGGAAGTGGTGGAAAGGAAAAAGAGGTCCATCAAGGTGGGGCTGGGGTACGGGGACGAGGACCAGTTCCGGGGACGCTTGGGCCTGCGCTGGCGCAACCTGGGCGGCGGCGGACGGCTCCTGGATGTGGACGTCAAATACTCCAGCCTGGAAAGCCGGCTCATGGCCTCCTTCCTCAACCCCCAGCTTTGGTCCAGTTTTTGGGACTTCTCCTTGTCCGGCGGCTACCTTACCCGGGATTTGCCGGGATTCAACGACCGGGCCTTTTTCACCCAGACCAGGTTTGAGCGGGACCTGCCTTGGTCCATTCGGGTGTATGTGGGACACGGCTTGGAATTTGCCCGCCCCTTTGACATCCCTACAGCCACCCTGCTTCTCCTGAAGGAAAGCGACACCGGCAGGACTTTTACCTCCTCCATGCTGCAGGCGGGTCTGCGGCAGGACACCACCGACAATCCGGTGGACCCCACCCGAGGCTGGATTCTTTTTGTCAGCGGAGAGCTCTCCACCGACATCCTGGGAGCCAATCTGCAGTACGGCCGCACCCTGATGGAAGGCCGCAAATATGTGAGTCTGGGCAAAACCGGGGTGGTGTTGGCCGGCCGCCTGAAATTCGGCCTCATTGAACCCATCCAGAGCACTCAGGAAATTCCCATTTTCAAGCGCTTTTTCGCCGGAGGGGCCAACAGCGTGCGGGGCTACCGCCTGGACCGCCTGGGACCCCGCAACCCCTCCGGAGAGCCCATCGGCGGCGAAGCCCTGGTGGAAGGCAGCCTGGAAGCCCGCATCCCCCTTTACAAGGAGTTCCGGGGAGTCCTGTTCTTTGACTTCGGCAATGTCTATTCCAAGACCCAGGATATTGACTTGGGCCAGCTCCGCTATTCCGTGGGCTTCGGGCTGCGCTACTCCACGCCCATCGGTCCGGTGGGTGTAGACGTGGGCTTCCCCACCAACCGCATTGATCCCAGTCAGGACCCCTCCTACCGCATTCATCTTACCATTGGACAGGCATTCTGAAATGGGGCCGCCGGACTGGTCTGCTTTCTCACCCTCCGGTGAAAAAACTCAGGGATTTTAATAAACTTATAGGCACTGGGCGCAGTCCAAAACAAAAACAGCCTTATCCTTTCCTATGCGCCGTCTTGGCTTAGTGCTTCTGGGTCTCCTGGTGTTTGTCCTGCTGGTGGCGGGCACCGGCTGGCTTCTGTTGCAGACCGAGGCCCTCTGGACCTGGAGCGGCCACCGGCTGGTGAATTTCGCTCAGGACCGCCTTTATCCCAAGCTGACTGTGAAGGAAGTGCGGGGCCACCCCTTCACCGGCATCACCTTTGAGGGTATCACCCTCACCTCTCCTGAGGGAGAGGTCATCAGTGCCAAGCGCCTGGAGCTCAGGTTCTCCCTCTGGACCTTGCTCAAGCTGGAGCCGGTGATCAGTGAGCTTTCCGTGGAGGAACCTCATATTCACCTGTGGCGTGAAGCCGACGGCCGCCTCAACCTCACCCGCGTCCTGCGCAAGCGGCCCCCGCCGCCCTTCCGCTCCATTGACCTGCGGGATATCCGGCTGAACCGTGCGGTGGTGACCTTTCGGGAGGGAGCTCAGATTAAGCGGTATCCTCCCTTTGATTTCCGCTGCGCCGTGGTGGTGCTGCATCCCAAGCGGCCCAACCAGGCGGTTTTTGTCCGGCGGGCCATGCTGGTGACCGAGACCCCTCAGGGGGTCTTTCATCTCAGGACCCGTCTGGCTTACCAGCGGCGCCGGCTCAACCTTCTGACCCTGGAGCTTTACACGGCATCCCGGCTCATGGCTGTGTTGGGCGGCCAAGCTCAGTTGGACCCGGAGCTTTCGGCCACCCTGTCTGGAGAATTCCGGCTGCCTTCCGGGGAAATCCTCCATAGGTTTCTCCCGGCTTGGCCCGGCAACTTAAACCCTCAAGGCAAATTCTTCCTGGAAGCCAAGCCTGACGAGGTCAAAATAACCACTCTGGGCAAGCTAAGCTCCGCCTCCTTCCTGATTAACGGCCGTTTGCAGAAGCAGGCGGGCTGGCGGTATGACCTGGAGATGCAACTCACCGACCTGCGCCCGGAACTGGTGAAGGCTGTCAGCCCCACCCTGGCAGAAAAGCTCCAGGGATTGACCCCCCTGTCAGTGCGGCTTCAGGCGCGGGGCTCCGGCCTGTCCTGGCCGCCTCCTGTCCTCGCGGCGCGGCTGTCCGCCTCTCCTTTCCACTATCGCCAAGCCAAGGTGCAGCACCTGGAGCTCCAGCTCCGGGGCCAAGGGAAGGAGCAAGCCCTGAATGGCTTGATAAAAGGCGACTTCGGCCGCGTGGTGGTAGAGGCCCGAGGGGCCCTCCTGTCCCGGGGCCAAGGTACATTGAAGGCGGCGGCGGAAGACCTCAACCCCAGGCTTCTGGGCTTGGCCGCGCCCCCGGAAACCAGGATCAACGGCACCTTCACCGGCGGCTTCCGCCTGCCGCTCCTCACAGCCCCGGGGCGCCTCCAGGCTACCGGGGAGCTTAAGGCCTCAGGCCGGGCGGGAGGCCTGCTGCCCCTGGAAGGGCAGGCCACTATAGAATGGGAAAATCAGCGCCTGCGCCTTCCCCGGGCCTTCCTGCAAGCCGGCGACCTGAAGGCAGAATTCCAGGGCACGGCCGGGAAAGCGGGTCTGGATATCCAGGGACAGGCCAAGCTTCCCCCCAGAGGGACGCTGCCGGGACCGGCCTCCCTTTCCGGGGAACTCACCCTGGACTTTAGTGTCCAAGGACCCTGGAAAGCTCCGGAGATGAAAATGGCGGGGGAGGGCCGCAATCTCACCTGCCAGGGCTATCGCCTCCGGTCGGTGCGGCTCGCCGCCACGGCCACGGGCTGGCCTCCGACAGACGGCAGTCTGGAGCTCCAAGCCGAGCATTTGGCTGCCGGGGCCTGGGCGGTTCGCCGGGTATTTCTCACCAGCCAGGGCAGCGGCCGCCACTGGCGCTTCTGTCTTAAGGCCCGGTCTGCCGCCGGGCCCCAGGGAGAACTGGAGGGATGGGCCGATTTCAGCCGCCGCCCTCTGCAACTGGCGCTGCGGCGGGTGGTTTTTCATGACCATACCCTCTCCGTTAGAAATGTCGCTTTGGTCAAGGTAGCCTTCCTTCCCGGCCTTCGGCTGGAGCCCGCCGTCTTCCTGGTCAATGAAGGAAAAGTTTCTCTGGAGGGGTGTCTGGAGGATAAAGCCGTCTCCGGCCGCCTGAACGTCCAGCAGGTGCCGGCCGGGCTGTTCAGCTTTATCGGACTGCCACTGAACGGGCTGCTGCGCGGCGGGGTGATTTTGGCAGGCTCACCGCAAAATCCAGTGATAAAAGGAGAGCTTTCGTCCGGACCCGGGAGAGTGGGAGATTTCCCCTTCACCCGCCTGGAAACCGGTTTTGCCTATGAAAACTCTCTATTGACCTTTGAGGGCGGCCTCTTGGTGAAGGTGCCGGGAGGACCCCGCTGGCGCTGGCAGGGAAGGCTCCCCCTGCAACTCTCGCTTAATCCTTGGCGGTTGAGCTGGGAGGACGCCGAGATGCACGTCCTGGTCAAGGCGGAAAATGCCGATTTAGACCTGCTCCCGGCTTTTTTTGGAGAGCTTCAGGAGGCCACAGGGCCCCTGGACCTCACTGCAGAGTGGCGCGGCTCTGCCAGCCATCCCCGCCTTACCGGCCATATCCGCTGGGGTCCTGGGGCTATCCGGGTGCACCGAGCGGGTACGGCCTATCGCCTCCAGCCCGGCCTCATCCGGTTGGAGGGCGACACCCTGGCAATTCCGGAGATAGTCCTGAAAAGCCAGGGCACTATGCGGCTGAGCGGTCAGGTGAAGCTGGCAGGCCTGTCACCCCGGTGGGTGGAAGCCAAGGCCGTGCTGCACAACTTTAAAGCCCTGGAGCGCGCCGGTTCAGAGGTTTTCGCTTCTGGCCGGGCTGCTCTGGAGGGCCCCTGGGAAAAGCCTGTGCTCACCGGAAGCCTCACCCTGACCCAGGGCTCCTTCCGCACCGCCTTTTTCCAGAGGGAAAGAAACGAGGATATTGTGCTGGTGCGGCAGGCTTCCGCAGCCCGGCCCGGATCCGGGAGGGAATGCCGGAGCAGCAAGCCGGGCTTCTACCGGCATCTGGCCCTGGACCTGGGGTTGACCTCGCCGGAGGGGGTCTGGGTGATGAGCAAGCGCATGAAAATCAAGGTGGCCGGCAACCTGAAGTTGCACAAAGCCTCGGGCGAGGAGAAGGTCAGGGCCAAGGGCCATCTGAAGGTCAAGGAAGGCAGTGTCACCCTCCATGGACGGGAATTTAAAGTGGTCCGGGGGGAGGTGGACCTGCCGGGCCTCCCTGGCTCCACCCCGACGGCCGACCTGCGGGCGGTCAGTCAGATCAGCGATGTCACCCTGGTGCTGGATATCCACGGACCCATGCGAAAACCCGAAGCCGAGCTTTCCAGCGAGCCGCCGCTGCCGCCGGCGGATATTCTGTCCTACCTGGTGTTCGGCCGCCCGGCCCACACTCTGACCCAGCAGCAGTTCCGAACCATGGGCGAGCATGCGGTGGGCATTCTGGGAGGTCTCACTGCCAAAAAATTGAAGGAATTTCTAGGGAAAGATATTCCTTTGGTGGGCGATATCTACGTCCAGGGTAGCATGGAATCCGTGGGGGTGGTCAAGCCTCTCACCAAAGACCTCACCGTATCCTTTGAACGCAAAACCGAGCCCCTGGCCCGGGACGACACCAACCGGATGCGGGTGGACTACCGCCTCAACCGCTACCTCAAGCTGGAATCCCAGCTAGGCCGCCGCAACTCCGGGGCAGACGTCCTGTTTAATGTGGATTTCTAAAAGAAGCGGAGGGTTGCGGGCCGGAAATCTCCCGGGCCCGCCATCCCGGCCCTGAAGCTGGCCCTCTTAAGACTTCTGGCATATCAGGCTCAGGCCCTTCTATAGTTTTTCCACCACCTTCTCCAGCCGAGGGAACTCCCCCGGGCGTTCCTTAAGGCGCCGGCGCAGGCTCTTCACTGCCACCGGAATGAAGCGGGCGAAATACTCCTTGCCCTTGGCCTTGGTAAGATAAGCGTAGGCTCCCAGGACCTGCAGATTGCGACAAAGGGCCAGGTGATAGTAGGCCTCCATAAAGACCTGGGCATCCACGCTGACCCGAGTCTGCAGCTCGTCCAGGTAAAAGGCCAGCAATTCCCGCTCCCAGCGGGGCTCCAGGGCCATATAAGGGTCAATGAGCAGGGCCGCGACATCATAACCCAAAGGCCCCAGCCGGCCGCCCTGAAAATCCACCACCCGGAGGCGGCCATCTTTAAGGAAGAGGTTCCGGGACTGAAAATCCCGATGCAGGAAATAGGCCTCGCGGTCCGGCACCGCCCGGGAAGCCAGACGCCCGAAATCCGGCAGCAGCTCTTCCAGAGGCACCTTGAGGCCCAGGTAGTGGTTCAGGAAGGCCCCCAGAAAGTAGGCGCATTCCCTGTCCACCAGAAAGGCCCGGTTGACTTCCGGGGTATCAAAGCACCAGGTCGGGTCAAAACTCGCTGCCCCTTCAACCTGCATGTGCACCAGAAGGCCCAGGGCCTGGCGGTACCAGTAACGCCGCATCTCCTCCCCCCGGCCCTTCAGGGCGGTCTGTAAAGTAATATCGCCCAGATCCTCCAGGAGCATCCACCCCTCTTCCCGGTGGTATTCATAGATTTCCGGCACCGGCACGCCTTTTGCCCAAAGGTGGCGGCCGATAAAAAAATAGGAGTCGTTTTCGTTCACTGCTTCCCCCGGGGGCTCCGGGTGGCTCAGGAGCACCAGGGTGGGGGAGCCAAAGAGGCGGAAGAATTTGCGATCCGAGCCGTCGCCAGCCAGCATCTGGGCCAGCTCCAGGGTGGCGCCGCGGCGGGCCACCGCCTCCTGAAGATTCCGAGTGTAGTAGAGGTCAACCATCAGCCTGACTCCTGGGAAGAAGAGGGCCGGGAGCTGGAAGCCTCCGGGGACCAGGTTTTGATATGCAGATCCCGCTGGGGGAAGGGGATCTCAATACCGTGGGCCCTCAGGGCCTCAAAGATGGCGCTGTTCAGCTCATGGGTGGCCGGAATGCGGTCGCCAGGGGTGCTTAGATGCACCCAGATATTGAAATTCAGGGAGCTGTCGCCATAGGCCTCGAAAAAGACCTGGGGCGGGGGGTCGTCCACCACCCGGGGGTTGGCCCGGCAAACTTCCTCTATAATTTGGGTGACCCGACGGGGATCCGAACCATAGGACACCCCCACCTTGAGGGTGAGGCGGTTGAGGCCCCAGCCGAAATGGGTCCAGTTGAGAATCTTGCCGGCAATCAGATCGGCATTGGGGATGATGAGGGTGTACTGGTCAAAAGTCTGGAAGATGGTGCTGCGCACCCGGATTTCCTTCACCAGACCCCACTGGCCGTCAATGACCAGCATGTCCCCTACCTTGATGGGACGCTCATACAACAAAATCAGGCCGCTGATGAAGTTGCTGACAATGTTCTGCAGGCCGAAGCCAATGCCCACTCCCAGGCCGCCAGCCACCAGGGCCAGGCTGGTAAAAGACACTCCCAAGGTGTTCAGGGCAATCAGGGCCGTAATCACCAGCACCACATAGTGGATAGTGGCGGAGATGGTGTACTGGATGCCGGCATCCCAATCGGTGCGGGGATAAAACTTCAGTTCCATGATGGTGCGGGTCACCCGGGATACCCACAAGCCCAGGTAAATGACCAGGGCGGTGACTCCCAGATTAAGGGGGGTAAGCTTGACCGGTCCCAGGGAGGGGCCCCAGCGGAGCCAGCCGAAGACCCAGACCAGCCAGGCCCGCTCAATCCCCCAAATCCGAAGAGTCGCCAGCACCGCGGCAGCCATGAAAAGAATGATGACCGCCCGGGTCAGCACCTGGTAGAGCCGGGCGAAAAACTTCTCCTCCTGGGGATATTTCCTGATGAGAAAGCCCAACTCCGGGTGCAGGGCCAAGCGCAGGAGGGCGTAGCCGCCTTCCCCGAATATCCAGGCCAGGAACAGGACCACCACGGTGAAGGTGGCGGCTTTAGCCACATAATCGGACAGGAACCGGAAGCCCAGCAGTCCCGAGATGACCACAAAAAAGAGGGTGAACCCCGCCAGGCCCCGCACCACCTGCAGGAAGCCGGGACTTTTCAGAGCCCCCGGCACTGGCATGAGCTCCATCAGCCGGTCCAGGTAGCGGCGGCGTAGCAGCCAGAAAATCCACCCCAGCAGCACTACCTGGAAAAGGTGCCGGAAATAGGCGCTTTCATCCGGGGCCAAGCCCAGGTACCGGCTGTTGGGAACCAGGTAAAGGCCCACCAGGAAGAAGTACACTGCCATCCACCACAGATGGCGGCGATAGAAGGCGGCCAGTTCGTCCGGCAGGGGCAGGAGGCCCCCGGCGGCCTCCCCGGCAAACAAAGCGCGCACTATCTTCAGCAACAGACGCAGCACCACCACCACGGCCACCAGGGAAAAGAACAGCCAAGCCGGGGGGGTACTGATGATTCTAAGGGCCCAGAAAGCCAGATAAAGCCACGCCGCCAAACTCAGGGAGAACAGGTGGGCCACCAGCACCCGGAGAAAGGCCAGCAGGATCTGCAAGCCCAGCTCCGGCACCCGGGACTGCCAAGCCTCCAGGGACGGAACCACCGCCAAGCGCAGCCGGTGGGTGGCCAAAGCCAGCAGTACCAAGAAAAGGAGCAGGCCGATTAAGTTGGCCCAGTTTTCCGTGATGACTCGCAGCAGCAAACCGGACTGCAGGCTGTCTCTAAACCAGCGGAAAGTCTTCCCCGGCAGACCCACCAAAGTCACCGCCACTCCGGCCAATTGCCGCACCCGGTAGGCCAGGGTCTGCCGTTTCAGAAGTTCGGTTTGCAGCCTTTTGGCCAGGTATTCTTCCTCAATCTGGGTTTTGCTGTTGCTGACCAGATTTTTCTGAAAATTTAAGAGCTCCAGGCTCTTTTCCAGGGTCTTCCGATGGCGTTGGGCCAAGTCATCAAATTCCTGCGCCAGCTTCCGGTACTTTCCGTAGGCCCTCTGCATTGGGGCGGAGCGCAGGATGGGATGTTTGGCGGCTTCCAGGGCGGCTACCTGCTGTTTGACGGCCGTGAGGGAGGCGGCGTTCTCCTGGCTGGCGGTGGCCAAGGCCTTCCGCTCCCGGCCTAAAGCCTGAATTCGCCGATCCAGGTCGGCTTCCAGACTGGTGAGGTTTTTGACCTCCTCCTCGGCTTGGGCCAGGGAAAGTTTCTTTAGGGCCATGGAGGCATTCAAAGCCGCCAACCGCGCCTGCACCTCTTTGGTATTCGCAGTAAGTTGTTTAAGACTTTCCTGAGCCGCCTCAAGCTTCTGGCGCCAGGCGGTGAGCTCCTTCTCCAGCTTGGCCGTTTCTTCCTTCAGAATTTGGGGCAACTCGGCCTGACTGGCGGCCGGCGGGGCCGCCTGAGGAGCAGACCGGGCCGCAGGCTCCTGGGCCAGCAAATTCCCCGGCCACCCCAAGACGAGGCCACAAAACAGCGCCACTACCGCAACAATGTAACGGCCGGCGTTGGTCATGGACTTCTCCGATACCATGAGCTCAAGGGTTCTCTGACTGCGATGGGCAGGCCATAAGCGGCGCCAGACCTGGGTAGCGTAATCTGGGCAGGAAGGGAACAGGTTAAAATCGGCTTCGCGGACTTTCAAAGATCATCCGCCCCAAATCGGCCTGCCCCCCTTAGCTTAGAATCCAGGAATACTGCCTGTCAAGCTGACAAAGATGGACGCCCCCGGGATTTGAGGAGCTGTGGCATCTCGTGGTTGACTTGCAAGGATTATGGTATTATTTAGTTTTTGGATTAAGTGGCAGGAGATGGCCTTTCGCTCCTGAGGCGGTATGGGCCTGGTCAGTCCGGCAGTCAACCACCTGCTCCTTTTCAGGACCTGGTTTATGACCGGAGAGGGTATCTGTCCACGAGGTGTGACAAGGGAGGAGCCGCATGCCAGTCGTCGTGCCGGTCCGAAAAGGAGCCTGCCAGACCTGCAAAGCCTGTCTGAAACCTCCCCTCTCCCCATTTTTTCCCGGTAATTTCCTGACAGGAAAAGTCGGAGCCCCTTCCGCTGCCCGTCCTGGTCCGCAAAGGGAACCCGGGTAAGGGCGGCTCCGTCCAAATTTTTCTCTCAAGCAGCAGCCAGACAAAGGGAAAGGTAGAAGGAAATGGCTGTCCCCATGGAGGATTTTGTTCAGACCATCAAAGTCCGGCTCCGGGAGCAAAACTGGGAGGAGCTGAAGACCCTGCTGGCTCCCATGAACCCTGCGGACCTGGCGGCTCTCATCACCGATTTCCCCCCGACAGAGCGGGCCCTGCTCTTCCGCCTGCTGGGCAAGGACCAAGCCGTAGAGGTGTTTGAGCATCTGCCCCTGGAGGACCAGCAGAGGCTCCTGGAAAGCTTTAAAACCGAGCAGTTGCGGCACATCGTGGAGCACATGTCGCCGGACGACCGGGCCGACCTGCTGGATGAGCTGCCAGCCAAGGTGGCCAAACGCCTGCTGGCTCTGTTGACCCCGGAGGAGCGGGAAGCCACCGCCTTGCTTTTGGGCTACAAGGAGCACACCGCCGGCGGCATCATGACCACGGAATATGTGGACTTAAAAAGCTTCTACACCGTGGCCGAGGCCTTAAAGCGCATCCGGCGGGTAGGGCTGGACAAAGA
>JAFDHU010000332.1 GCA_019308625.1 Deltaproteobacteria bacterium | reverse complement strand
TGAGGAGGACTTCTTTGAAAACTCCGATTTGCATATCCATGTGCCCGCGGGGGCCATCCCCAAGGACGGCCCTTCCGCCGGCCTGGCCCTCCTGGCCGCCCTGGTGTCCCGCCTCTCCGGCCGCCCGGTGAAAAAGGGCCTGGCTATGACCGGGGAAATCACCCTGCGGGGCGACCTCCTGCCGGTGGGGGGCATCAAGAACAAGGTGCTGGCGGCGCACCGGGCCGGCATCCGGGAGGTCATCCTGCCGGCCCAGAACTCCGTGGACCTGGAGGAAATCCCCGCCTCGGTCCGCCAGGATTTGGTCTTCCATTTCGTGGACCGGATGGACGATGCCCTGGAAATTGCCTTCCCCCACGGGGAGGCTATGGCCGCCCGCCAGGCCACGGGCTAAGCGGGGGAGGGGGCCAGGGGTTTCACCCCTGCCCCCCACCCCCAACTCCGTATATGGGGATGGGGAGGGGAGTTTGAGGGAGGGCGGGCGAGGAAATCCACCGGCCCTCCCCTCAATACTCTCAGCCATTGGGCCGGCCTCTGGCCATTGACACCTGCCGGGGCCGGCCTTATTATCGGAGAAACTTCTCAGACTTTTCCGGAGGTACTTATATATGGCCACCTACACCTGCGAGAAATGCGGCAAAGTGATGGAGGCCCGGTGCAAGCCCAGAAAATGCCACCACTGCGGGGAATCCGGGAGCATCTGCAAGCAGGAGACCCCCGGCCCCAAAAAGAAGCGCGGCAAAAAATAAAACGTCGCTCACCCGTATGGTCATGGAATCAAGGAAAAATACTGACAACCGTTGACCAAAAACCAAAAACCAGAAACCACACCGGCCATGATTTACGGCGTAGGCGTTGACCTGGTGCGGGTGGACCGCATCGCCAAAGCCATAGACCGCTACGGCGAGCGCTTCCTGGCCCGCATCTTCACCCCGGCGGAGATTGCTTACTGCCAGTCCCGTTCCCGCCGGGCCGTCTGGCAGTTTGCCCAGCGCTTCGCCGCCAAAGAGGCCTTCTCCAAGGCCCTGGGCGTGGGCCTGCGGGCCGGCGGCATCCGCTGGCGGGAGGTAGAGGTGCTGCCCAACTCCATGGGCAAGCCGGAAATCCACCTCACCGGCCGGGCCCGGGAACTCTGCAATCAAGCGGCCATCAGAAACATGCAGCTCAGCCTGGCCGACGAGGACAACCACGCCGTTGCGGTGGTGGTTCTGGAAACCTGAGCCCCCGGCCTTGAACCGAGGGCCGGGCAGTCAAGCATTCCCTGACCTGCCGCTGCTTGGCCCCCCCAGTCCTGCTGATATGTGTGATCGCTGCCTGCCCCATTCGGCCTTCAGCTACCTGGCCAATCCCGCCGCGGTTTCCATCCCCGGGGAGGCCGCGGCCCCGGAGTCCTATGAGGAGCGGCGTCCGCTTCTCATTCACCTGACCGTTACCGGGCGCTGCTATGCCCGCTGTGTGGGCTGCGTCAATGCCGCGGTCACCCTGGGGCTGGACACCGACCGCCACCGGCTCCTGACCGCCGCTGAGACTGTGCCGGAGCGGGATGCCCGGGCGGTCATTCACCTGGCCTCCCAATCCCCCTGCCAGGAGGTGGTCCTCTGTTTTTACGGTGGCGAGCCCTTACTGGCCGCCGACAAAATCGCCCGGGTGATACACCTGCTGGATGCCTCCGTCCTCCGGGGCCGGCTCAGGTACATGCTCATCACCAACGGCGAGCTGCTCCTTAAGACCATGTCCGCGCACCCGGGCCTGATTGAGCGCCTGTGGCTCATCGGGGTGTCGGTGGACGGCCGGGCTGAACAGCACAACCGCGTCCGCCGGGGCACGGACCTGCATATCATCCATGCCAATCTGGAGGCTCTGCGGGCTGTCCGGCGGGGTCAGGTCCTCATGTGGTCCACCTTGAGGGAGTGCCAGTCCCTCCTGGACTGCTTTCTGGAATTCCTGGAAGCCCGGGACCGGGGCTGGGTGGAGCATTTTTTCTGGCACTGGGCCGAGGGCCGGGAGGCCTTCGCCGATTT
>JAFDHU010000331.1 GCA_019308625.1 Deltaproteobacteria bacterium | reverse complement strand
ATGCTCAGGGCCTACCGCCGGGAGGTGGTGGACAGCATCAACCAGTGTCAGGAATCCTCCAGCTTCATTCCGGCCTTGGCCAACCTTTATGCCCGGCGGGTGACGGAAATCCCCGTGGCCCACGACCGCCGCCGGCGGGGTGAGTCCAAATACAACCTCTTCCGGCTCATCCGCCTCAACTTTGACTTGATGACCGGATTCTCCAATTTCCCCATTCATCTGGTGGGCCTTTTGGGGATGGCCATCGCCGTCCTGGGCCTGGGCTTCGGCATCTTCCTGTTTATCCGCCGCCTGTTTGTGGGCCCCGAGGTGGAGGGGGTCTTCACCCTGTTCGCCATCCTGTTTGTCTTTGTGGGGCTGAACACTTTAGGCTTGGCCCTTATCGGCGAGTACGTGGGGCGCATCTACCGGGAGGTGCGCCAACGGCCCCGGTATGTTGTCCGGCAGACTCTGGAAGCTGGCAAACTGGAAGGCAAATGGCAGCATGAGGGCTCGGATGATTGATTATCTCTCCAACCGGGGGCTTCCCGCCGCCGTCCGGCGCGCCTTGGAAGACCTGCAGCAGTTTCTGTGCGAAGTTTACGGCCGGCGCCTGCGCGGCCTTTATCTTTTCGGCTCTTATGCCCGCGGGGATTTTCACCCTGACTCTGATGTGGATGTGCTCATCGCCCTGGAGGGACCGGTCAGACCGGGCCAGGAGATTGACCGCATCAACGACCGGGTGGCCGACATCTGTCTGGAGCACAATGTCCTTATTGCCGCCTTTCCCGTTCCGGAAGAGTGGATTCGGATAAGGAAAAGTCCCCTGCTGGAGCAGGTGCGGCGGGAAGGAATCCGACTGTGGCCCTAACCGCAGAAATCCAAGGAATGCTGCATAAAGCCCGACGTTATCTATCTTCAGCCGACTTGCTGCGCCGGAACGGGGATTTGGATTCTGCCATCTCCCGCCTTTATTATGCCATGTTCTATGGGGCCGAGGCCTTGCTTTGGGCCGCGGGGAAATCATTTTCCAGTCATCGGGCTGTGATTGCTGCCTTCGGCGAACATTTTATCAAGTCAGGCCTTCTGCCCAAGGAGATGCATCAATGGCTGCATCTAGCCTTTGAAAAACGGCAAATCAGCGATTATGAGTACCTGACCGACATCTCCGAGGAAGAAGTACTTGATTTACAAAGGAAAGCGGCCCAGTTTTTGGACAAGACCGAAAACCTCCTCAGGACCGAAGGATTATAGTAAGATTAAATTTTTTTAATAAAATCTCACTGCCAGAGTAAATCCTCTCTGATTTCAAGTCCTGGCAAATTCGCAAGTAACGCATGCGCCTCATCTTCCTGGGCTACCACAACATCGGCTATGTCTGTCTCAAGGCGCTGATAGAGATGTGCGGCGAGCTGGGAGATGACATCGCCGCGGTGGTCACCCATCCCGACAATCCCGGGGAAAACCTCTGGTTTGCCTCGGTGCGGGACCTGGCGGTGAGGCACTACCTGCCCCTGTATATGCCCGAGGACCCCAATGACCCGGCCTTTGTGGCGGCCATGGAAAGGCTTTCCCCGGATTTTCTGTTTTCCTGCTACTACCGCCACCTGCTGAAGCAGCCCCTCCTGGACCTGCCTCGCCTGGGAGCCCTAAATCTGCACGGCAGCCTCCTGCCCAGGTACCGGGGCCGGGTGCCGGTGAACTGGGTCCTCATCCACGGGGAGACGGAAACCGGAGTCACCCTGCATTACATGGAGGAGAAGCCCGACCGGGGCGACATGGTGGCCCAGAAGCGGGTGCCCATCACCGAGGAGGACACCGCCCTCACCCTGTTCGCCAGGATGACTGTGGCCGCCGAGGAACTGCTGCGGGAGGTGTATCCCCTGCTGCGTATAGGGAAGGCTCCCCGCATTCCCCAGGACCACTCCCAGGCCACCTACTTCGGCGGCCGCCGGCCGGAGGACGGGCGCATTGACTGGCAAAGGTCCGCCCGGGAGATTTACAACCTGGTGCGGGCCGTGACCCATCCCTATCCCGGGGCCTT
>JAFDHU010000330.1 GCA_019308625.1 Deltaproteobacteria bacterium | reverse complement strand
ATAGGATAACTCCTGCTACAAACTCAAAATATCTGACAAAAGCCTATGGCTTACGGGCCATACCAGTAATATACGAAACAAAAATCGGACTGCAAAAAACCCCTAAATTATTTTTTAGAGGTTTCTACTTGTAATCACTTAGAAAATTGGTGACGGCAGGTAAGATGGAAGAAAAAATTTTTTAAAACGATGAAAAAAATACTCACAGGTAGGATGCTTGGCGGGACTGAGGGAAGAATTAATAATCCCCGAAATATAATCTTTCGTCGCGTTTATAAGCATTCTTTAATGCCTTACGTTTTCTTTTGAGCAAATCTTCAAATTCAATATGTGATTCATCCACTCCTTCCTTTTTTAACTCTTGTATTGCTAATCCAGTCAAAACCTTGGTGACGGATTTGGATGGGTTATTCTGAATTTCACGTTCCACCAGGTTAAACACCTCCATTTCGGGATAAATACAGACTGAGCCCCTGTCACGGGGCTCGACGGGAGGGACGGATTGATAACTTGCTGTGCGCTTGATTTTACCAACCAGTTGAATCATCATTCTTTCTTCATGGACAAGGGCCCTGAAGCTGGCCTCAATCTCCCGGCGGGGTTTGCTCAAATCCACTTCGAGCAACAAAAACCGCCCCTGAGTGGCATAGGGGAGAATAGTTATGGTGCCCTCCTCGGGGTTTATATGGTGAAGCCAGACCCGATCCTCCTGCCGGTGGAGAGCCCGAACCGGATTTTCACTGGCCGGGTGGGGTGGCTCTTCTCCATAAGGATCCCACACCCGCGCAAGATGGTATTTCCGGCACAGTTCCTGGGCCTCCTCCGGCCATTCCCTGACAAATTTATTCCGTAAAATAGGGGCTAACGCAGGGTCCTCTAGGTTTTCCCCTAATAATTTTTCCAAGTTTGCCCTGTTTCGTTCCAGCCACTTTTTAAAAGCCGCGTCGAAATCCCGCCGGTAAACCTCCGGGTATTTCATTAGAATATCCTTCCTCTTTTCCAGCCTCCGCAGGCGCTTCGCTTCCAACCGTTGATAGACCTCGTCCATTCTTCATCTCCTCCATTCAAATTCCCCGGGTCAAGGGAAGGACTTTGGTTTCTTCTTCGGCTCCCCCAATGATGCTCTGCAATTTGCGCCCCCATGCCTCCAGGGCCTGCCGTTTTTCCCGGTCGTAGGAGTAGCGGTCGTAGACTGCAGTGACGCCCCGCTCCACGTGGTTCAGGATTTTGGACACCACCAGGCGGGGGATACCCATGCCGGTCATGTGGCTGGCCGCGGTGCGCCGCAGGTCATGGGGGACGAAGTTTACCCCCAGGCTGTCCCGGTGAAGCCTGACGGCATGGTTTATTGCGGTCGGCGTGACGGGCCGACTCGTTTGAGGGGAAGGGAACACCCACGGGGAATCGCCCGACAAGCTCCTGGCAGCCAGAAAAATATCCTGCGCCAGCGGCGAGAGGGGCACCCGGTGCGGGAGCCTGTTTTTGGCCAGCCCCTCCTCCACCCCGTACTGAAGCCGCAAGGGAGTCATCTCCCCGGGTATCGTCCACCAGCCTTCTTCCAAATCGACTTCCTCCCAGGCCACCGCACAGCATTCGCTCTTGCGCTGGGCGGTAATCAATTCCAGCTTCAAGATCAACTTTATGAAGGGGTTCACCCGGCCCATTACCTCCCCCTCCAGGGCGTGCCAGAAAATCCGAATTTCCTCGGCGGTCAGCACCCGGTCCCGCTGATTTTCCGGGGCCGGCGCCTTTACTGCCAGGCAGGGTGAGGCGGTCACAATGTCCCGCTCCATAGCGAAATTGAACATCCGGCGAATGACGGCAAAGGTGCGGTTCGCCATGATGGGGGCGTCCCGCTCCATGATGTTGTCCAGGAGCTGGATGACGTCGCGCTTGGTGATGTCCTTGGCCTTACTGGTTCCCCAAACAGGAAGTATGTCTTTCTCTAAAATGCGCTTATCTTCCCGCCAGGAGCGTTTGCGGGGCTTGGCCCACCTCTCAAGGTATTCGTGGGCCAGGTCTGCAACCGTAG
>JAFDHU010000329.1 GCA_019308625.1 Deltaproteobacteria bacterium | reverse complement strand
GGGCCCGGCTCCCTGGCCTCCTCTCCCAGTAACTTTTAAAATGCAAACCTGGCCACCTCAGTCGGCCAGGAGCCAGACTGCCACCAGGGCCGCAGCGATGCCCCCCAGGTGGCGGAAACTGAGGCTTTCCTTCAGCAGGAAATAACCGAGAACCACGGTCACCAGGGGATACAGCGAGGTGAGGGGCACCACCCGGGCGGCCGGGGCTCCGGCCAGGGCCCGGTAGAAGCACAGCAGTCCCAGCGCAGCGCACAGGCCGGCGCCCAAGGCGGCGCTCCAGCCCGCAGGCTGCCAGGGGACCTGGAAGTTCCGCTGCACCAGCAAAAAGCCGATGACCGGCAGATAGCCCAAGGTGCTGACCAAGTAGGCCCCATAAGGAGGAAGATGCAGAGTGGCCACCTTGGCCAACAAGCCCCACAAGCCCCAGAATGCCAATGCCAGCAAAGAAAAAGTCAGCCACTCCGCCATTTTGCCTCCGCGCCTTGCGTCCGGCCGGGTTTTCCATTAAATATGTTAAATTGCCGGAAACTGCAAGGCTAGGCGCGGGCGGCTTGGCCTGCACCCCGGCAGGGAGGAATACAGTGTACATTATGGGTCACCGGGGGGCTCCGGCCTATGAGCCGGAAAACACCCTGCGTTCCCTGAGGCGAGCCCTGGAGCTGGGCGCGGACGCGGTGGAAATTGACCTGCAGCTCTCCAAAGACGGGCACCTGGTGGTCATTCACGATGACACCGTGGACCGCACCACCGACGGCACCGGCCGGGTCCGGGACCTGACCTGGGCGGAGCTGCGCCGCCTGGATGCCGGCAAGGGCGAACGTCTGCCCTCCCTGGGGGAGGTGGTGGAGTTGGTGCGCGGCCGGGCCCACTTGGTGGTGGAAATCAAGGACCCGGACGCGGCGCCGCCCCTGCTGCAGTTCTTCCGGGAGCGGCGCCTTTTTGACGCCGCGCACGTGATTTCCTTCTGGCATCCGGTGGTGAAGGCCTTGAAAGAGCAGGAACCCCGGCTACGCACCGGGGTGCTCCTGGTGGGCTGCCCAGCGGATCCCGCGGGGCTGGCCCGGGCTGCCCGGGCCGAAGCCCTGGTGTTGCATTACGCCTACGTAACCCGGGAACTGGTGGCCCAGGCCCATGACCACGGCCTCCTGGTATACGTGTGGAACATTGACGACCCCGACACCCTGAAGCCCTACCTGGACATGAACCTGGACGGCATAGGCAGCAACCGCCCGGATGTGCTGGTGCAGTACATAAAAAAAGGCCTGCGTTAGCCCCAAAGACCTCTCTTTCTCACTCGCGAAAGGACGGAAGTATGGCCAAAAGCATCACCGAGCAAATCATGGCGGCGCACTTGGCGGCCGGGAGGCTGGAGCCCGGGGCCGAAGTGGCGCTTACCATTGACCATACCCTGACCCAGGATGCCACCGGCACCCTGGCGTATCTGGAGTTTGAAGCCATGGGGGTGGACCGGGCCCGTCCCCAGGTGGCGGTGAGTTATGTGGACCACAACCTGCTGCAGACGGACTTCCGGAACGCCGACGACCATCGTTTCTTAAGGACCGTGGCCGCCCGCTACGGCCTGTGGTTTTCGCCCCCGGGCAACGGCATCTCCCACCAGGTGCATCTGGAGCGCTTCAGCGTCCCGGGTCAGACCCTGATCGGTTCGGACAGCCACACGCCCACCGCGGGCGGGGTCGGCATGCTGGCCTTCGGGGCCGGCGGCCTGGATGTGGCTCTGGCTTTGGCCGGCCAGCCCTTTTACCTCACCATGCCGGAAATCCTGGGGGTGCGCCTGGCTGGCCGCCTGCCCCCCTGGGTGTCGGCCAAGGACGTCATCCTGGAGCTCCTGCGGCGCCTCACGGTAAAAGGCGGCCGGGGCCGGGTGCTGGAGTATTTCGGCCCGGCCCTGAAATTCTTAAGCGTGCCGGAGCGGGCCAGCATCGCCAACATGGGCGCGGAACTGGGAGCCACCACCTCCATCTTCCCCGCGGATGAGCAGACCCGGAAATTTCTGCAGCTCCAGGGCCGGGAAAAGGAT
>JAFDHU010000328.1 GCA_019308625.1 Deltaproteobacteria bacterium | reverse complement strand
GCGCCGGCCCCCAAACCTGAAAAAGGGAAGGAACACCCTAAAGGGAAATAGCCGCCAAAATCCAGCCATTCGCCGCTTGTGCCACAGTCAACCGCAACTAGGTAAGGTGGGCCCCGCGCCCACCTTACCTTTTGGGCCAAGCCCCCTTTCGCCCCCGCTACCCATGTTGACATCCATTAACTAAGGAAACTGTCTGGCAAAGCCTCCGGGACATCCAGACCACCGGGGGCGAAACCCGGGAAAAAATCAGACAGCAAACCGAAGAGGCTCTGGAGGAAGTGAAATTCCTGTGGCATAATCTAAAAAAATTACCCCAGGCTCCGATTTTCTCTCTTAGCGGTGAAATCCGTGAAAAGACTGGCAATTCTGGTTCTGGCAGGCTTGCTCGTAGGCCTGATGACCTCCGGCACTCGGTCCCGGGAGCTGGCTTCGGCCACAAAGGTGGCCACCGACGGGAAAGTGGCGCACAAGGCTGGACAGAGCGCCTCCAGCCCCAAGCTTTATACGGAGTGGGGAAGGCAAGAATACCAACAGCAGATCGGCGCCCAACTGCGGGAGATGCGGGAGAAAATGGCCGAACTTCGGGACCGGCTTGAACGGGCCCAGCCCGAAGTTCAGGCCAAGCTCCGGAAAAAGCTTAAAAAATTGGAGAAACTGCAGGAAGCTGCCCGCCAGAAATGGGAAGAGTTAAAGGCGGCCTCACAGCAGGCCTGGAAAGACTTGAAAGCCGAACTGGACCAGGCCCTGGAGGACCTAAGGCAGGAGGCTGAAGAAGGCGCGGGCGAAGATCAGGAAGGGCGGACCCTGATTTGAAAGACTTCCTCGGCTGCCCCGGCTTCGCCTGGCAGCGAACACCACCCCCCCCCCAGCGCCAGGGAGCTTTGGAGGGGCGGGGAACCCGGACGTCTCGCCGGCCCTGCTTTTTTGCCTACACTCAAGTCAGGGCTTCAGGAAAGTACTCTCGTCCCATCTTCCGGCCGGCATTATACACTGCCGCGAAAATGGCCGGAACGCCGAGACGGCCCTCTTCATAGTGCACTTCAAAGACATCCTGCCCGACATCGTAGGTTACTTCATGCACGCCGGGGAGGGCCGTGATGCCGTCGCGGACCGCGTCGGCACATCCTATTCAAAGAAAACCCCCTTTTTGTGACATGCCCGCCACCCTGAATTTCAAAGTAACCACCACTGCGCCTCCTTTCTGGCGGCTGGAAAACGCCTTGGGGTCTGGCACCCTCCGGTTATTAAGCCCGCCGATTCCTTGCCAGGCCCGAATCCTGGAGCCGCCATCCCGGTCAGATCGCCCCCTCTTTCTTCAAGGCAATAGCTTCGATCTCCACCGCCACGCCTTTAGGCAGGTCCGCCACCTGGACAGTGCTCCGGGCCGGCGGTCTGTGCGGAAAAAACTCGGCGTAAACCCGGTTCATTTCCTGAAAATCCGCCAGGTCCACCAGATAAACCGTAGTCTTCACCACATGGCCCAGGGTCAGGCCGGCGGCTTCCAGCACCGCTTTCAGGTTTTCCAAAACCTGCGCGGTTTGGACCACAATATCCCCTTGTACCGGGTGTCCGTCTTTATCCAGGGGAATCATCCCGGAAACAAAGACAAAGGGGCCCGCGGCCACGGCCTGACTGTAAGGGCCCACCGCGGGGGGAGCCTTGTCGGTGGTGATGATCTGTTTTTTCATGAGTTCACTCTTTCCGGCCATTTGGGTTTTCTGACCCTTACCATAAGGTTTTGCCGAACAGGGCGGAAGTCAATGGCCGAGGGCCCCCAGCGCCGATGATTCCTCCGCTTTTGTCTGCCCGCTATCAAGGATAATGCAGCCCCAGACGGTTGAAGAGGCGGGAACCTCCAGCCCCTTTGGCAGCCTGCCTGGGGAATTATCGGTTTGGCCCCCCGGTCCGATAATATGTTAATCTGATTATTTCTTTTGCTCCTGAAAAACCGGATAAGGAAGTCGTCAAACCAGGCACCTTATCGGAAGGGTCTACCCCCCTCACCCCGGCCCTCTCCCCCCGGGAACCGGGGGGAGAGGGGGCTTTCCCGGTGATT
>JAFDHU010000018.1 GCA_019308625.1 Deltaproteobacteria bacterium | reverse complement strand
GCCCGGAGCAGGGCATAGGCCTGAGCCTCGGAGATGGTCTCCCCCTCCCGCTGGGGAACCACCACCCGTCCGGCCGGAGAAATGAAGCGCCGGACATAGGTCCGCCAGGAGGCCTTGAGCACCCTGTCCAGCTCTCCGGGACCGGGAGGCCGCTGGCAGGCCGCCAGCAGCAGGCCGGGCAGGAGCAATACCCCCAGCCAAGCCGCCTGGACCCGGCATTTCTCCCTAAATTTCCTCACTTCCTCTTCCCCTGACCGGAAACAGAAATGCAAGTTGTTCAATGCCGATTTTATCACGCCCGTCCGGCCATCCGGCGGAAATTCGGCAATTTGGCGCCCGTTCCGGCACCGCGCGTTTTATCCCCAAAAAATCTTGACATTTTTCCGGATTGGGGCAAAATAACGGCGGATATCAACCGTTATGGGCCAAAAGCTTTTGACCGTAAGTCATCCTCTCCGTGAATTTTAACTGTTGCTGTTGACCAGTGCGGCATCTGGGCGTTCCCTTGTGACCACCAGGATGCCTTTTTTATTGATAATGGCATGATCACCGTAAAACTGGATAATGGCGTCGCTTTGGAGGTAGAGGAGGGCCTCACTGCCTCCCAGGTCTTAACCCGCCTGGGGGTGGCCCTGGACCGCCACATCGTGGCCGTCCGGGTAAACGGGGAGTTGCGGGACCTGTCCTGCCCCTTGACCCGGGACTGCACCCTCACTCCCATCGGGGTGGACACCCCGGAAGGCCTGGAAATCATGCGCCACAGCACCTCCCACGTCATGGCCGAGGCGGTGCAGGAGCTGTTCCCCGGAGTGAAAATCGCCATCGGCCCGGCCATTGAATCCGGGTTTTACTACGATTTCGACACGGAAAAGCCCTTTACTCCCGAAGACCTGAGCCGCATCGAGGCCCGAATGGCCGAGCTGGTGGCCCAGGACCTGCCCTTTGAGCGGCAGGAGCTTCCCAAAGAAGAAGCCATCAGGGTGTTTCAGGAGGAGGGCGAAACCTACAAGGTGGAGTTGCTTGAGGAAATAGACCAGCCGCAGGTCAGCCTGTACCGCCAAGGCAGCTTTGTGGACTTGTGTCGCGGACCCCATGTGCCCTCCACCGGCTATCTCAAGGCCTTCAAGCTCACCGGCATCTCCGGGGCCTACTGGCGGGGCGATGAGCGCCAGCCCATGCTGCAGCGCGCTGGGCCTGTTCAGCATTGAGGAGGAGGCCGGCCCGGGCCTGGTCATCTACCACCCCAAAGGCGCCCTCATCCGCAGCATCATTGAAGATTTTGAGCGGCAGCTGCACCTGCGAGATTTTGAGCGGCAGCTGCACCTGCGGCGGGGCTATCAGATGGTCATGGGCCCCCAGATGCTCAAGGCCGAGCTGTGGGAGCGCTCCGGCCACATGGAAAACTACCGGGAACATATGTACTTCACCGAGGCAGAGGGCCAGCTCTACGGCATCAAGCCCATGAACTGCGTGGCCCACATGCTCATCTACAAATCACGGGTGCGCAGCTACCGGGAGCTGCCCCTGCGTTACTTCGAGCTGGGCACGGTACTGCGCCATGAGCGCTCCGGGTGCGCAGCTACCGGGAGCTGCCCCTGCGTTACTTCGAGCTGGGCACGGTACTGCGCCATGAGCGCTCCGGAGTGCTTCACGGCCTCACCCGGGTGCGGCAGTTTACCCAGGACGATGCTCATATCATCTGCATGCCGGAGCAGGTGGAAAGCGAAATCCTGGGGGTGCTGGACCTGGTGGACGAAGTCATGGCCATCTTCGGCTTTGACTACGAGGTGGAGCTTTCCACCCGGCCGGAGAAGTCCATCGGCACTGACGCTGAATGGGAGCTGGCCACCAACGCCTTAATCGGAGCCCTGAAGGCCAAGGGCCTGCCGTATCGCATCTGCGCAGGCGAGGGCGCGTTTTACGGCCCCAAAATTGACGTCAAGCTTACCGACGCCCTTAAGCGGCGCTGGCAGTGCGCCACTATCCAGTGCGACTTCACCCTGCCCGAGCGTTTTGACCTGACCTATGTGGGTCCCGACGGCCAGCGCCACCGCCCGGCCATGCTGCATCGGGTCATCCTGGGCTCCCTGGAGCGGTTCCTGGGAGTGCTAATTGAACACTATGCCGGGGCCTTCCCCCTGTGGCTGGCCCCGGTGCAGGCCGTCATCCTGCCCATCACCGACCGGGTCCATACTTATGCCCGTGAGGTGGCGGAGCTTCTGATGGCTGAAGGCCTCCGGGTGGAAGCGGACTTCCGCCCGGAGACTTTGCGGTATAAAATCAGAGAAGCCCAGTTGCAGAAAATTCCCTATATGGTGGTGGTGGGAGACCGGGAGGCCGAAACGCGCACCCTGTCGCCCCGCCGGCGGGACGGAACAGAGTTGAAGGGCCTGAAACTGGAGGCCTTCCTCGCCCGCCTCAAAGAGGAAAGTCAGATACCGTCCCCCACCCGCAATCCCCAATCAGCCAGGAGGTAGAAGGCCATCCAGAGACAGCGCGTGAGGATCAATCAGCAGATCAGGGCCCCGGAAGTTCTGCTTATCGGGGTGGACGGCAAGAATGAAGGCGTCAAACCCATAAAGGAAGCCCTGGAGTACGCCGCCGAACTGAACCTGGACCTGGTGGAGGTAGCCCCCCAGGCCAATCCGCCGGTGTGCCGGGTCATGGATTACGGCAAGTTCAAGTACCAGCAGGCCAAAAAACAGCAGGAGGCCCGCCGCCGCGCCACCACCATCCAGGTGAAAGAGGTCAAGTTCCGCCCCAAGATCGAGCCCCACGACATGGAATTCAAGCTCAGAAACGTCCGGCGCTTCCTGGCCGATCGGGACAAGGCCAAAATCACCATGATTTTCCGGGGACGGGAGATGGTGCACCAGGACCGGGGCTATGCCATTCTGCGGAGAATCGCCGAGGAACTGGCCGACGTGGCGGTGGTGGAGCAGCCCCCCAAACAGGAAGGCCGCACCCTGTCCATGATCCTGGCCCCCCGACAATAGTTTTTGGTTTACAATTTCCATTTTTGAGATAAATTAAACAATTTGTGGGTCAAACGCCTCCTGGACCGGGGCGATTGTTCCGGACTAGGAAGCCGCCACCCTTTATTGGAGCCTAAAACCAGAGGTCCATCATGCCCAAGCTCAAAACGCACCGCGGCGCGGCCAAGCGCTTCCGGGTCACCGCTTCCGGCAAGCTGAAGCGGAAGCGCCCGGGCCATAGCCATCTGCTTACCGGCAAATCCCGCAAGAGAAAACGCCAGCAGCGCCAACCGGATTTTGCCCATCCGGTGGAACGGAAAAAAATCAAGCAGCTTCTGCCCTATCTCTAAGCTCAGGAGTGTGCCATGCCGCGCGTCAAGAAAAGCGTGTCCTCCCGGGCGCGCCGCAAAAAATATCTGAAAATGGCCAAAGGCTACCGGGGCGGCCGGCGGCGCCTCTACCGCACCGCCCGGGAAGCGGTGGAGCGGGGCCTGGCCTTCGCCTACCGGGACCGCAAGGTGCGGAAGCGGGAGTTCCGCCGCCTGTGGATCACCCGCATCAATGCTGCCCTGCGTCCCCTGGGGATGTCCTACAGCAAGTTCATCGGGGGGCTGAAAAAAGCCCAAATCAATCTGGACCGCAAGGTCCTGGCCGACCTGGCCGTCTCGCAGCCCCAAAGCTTCGCCCACATCGCCGAACTTGCCCGCCAAGCCTGATAAAAATCTTTAGTTTCACCCGGCGTGCAGTCCGGGGCTTTGGGCCGGGAAACCGTAAAGCCTCGGTGTGACATGGCAACTGAGCAAGATGACCCTCCAAGAACAACAGGTAGCCGAGCTGGAGGAGCAGGCCTTAGGAGAAATCGGCCAAGCCGCCACCCCCGAGGAGGTGGAGCAGCTCCGGGTGAAGTACCTGGGGCGTAAAGGCAGACTCACCCTGATTCTCCGGGGGCTGAAGGACCTGCCCCCGGAGGAGCGTAAGCTGGTGGGACGCAAGGCCAATCAGGCCAAAGAGGCCCTGGAGGCTGCCCTCACCCAGGCCCTGAGAACCCTCAAAGAGGAAGCCCTCCGGGCCGCGGCCGTCCGGGAAATTGACGTCACCCTCCCCGGCCGCCGCCACCCCCTGGGCCGCATCCACCCCTTGACCCGCATCATGGAGGAAATCTGCGACATCTTCCAGCGCCTGGGCTTTGAGGCGGTGGAGGGGCCGGAGGTGGAACTGGACTGGTACAACTTTGAGGCCCTGAACATCCCCCCGGATCACCCGGCCCGGGACATGCAGGACACCTTCTACTTCAACGACCGGGTGCTGCTGCGCACCCACACCTCACCCATGCAGATCCGGGTCATGGAGCAGCGCCGGCCGCCGGTGCGCATCATCGCCCCGGGCAAGGTGTACCGCCGGGACCTGGACATGACCCACTCCCCCATGTTCCACCAAGTGGAGGGGCTCCTGGTGGACCGGGACGTCACTTTTGCCGATTTGAAGGGGGTGCTCACCGAGTTTGTGCACCAGCTCTTCGGCCCGGAGGTGGGCCTGCGCTTCCGGCCCAGCTACTTTCCCTTCACCGAGCCCTCGGCCGAGGTGGACATCGCCTGCGTCATCTGCCGGGGCGAGGGGTGCCGGGTGTGCAAGGCCACCGGCTGGCTGGAGGTCCTGGGCGCGGGTATGGTGCACCCGGCGGTATTTGAGGCGGTGGGCTACGACCCGGAGGAGTTCACCGGCTTCGCCTTCGGCTTAGGAGTGGAGCGCTTCGCCATGCTGAAGTACGGCATTGACGACATCCGCCTCTTCTTTGAAAATGACCTGCGCTTCCTGAAACAGTTCTAAAAGAAAAAGGGGCCAGCGCGGCCCCTTTTTTATGCCTTCCCCGGTCCGGTTTCACTTTATCCCCAGGTTGTCCATCACCAGACGGTGGAAGTAAGCCGACTGATCTTCATTGCCCATCAGGCCGAAGCGCACCTTCACGGTGGTGATGTTGTTGGGCCGGGCCACCAGCTGAATTTTCACCGTGCTGCCCGAGGGCTGCACCGCCTCAATGCGGGAATCCACCGGGCTGTAGTGCTGCTGGGCCACCCTCAGGCCCATGGTGCTGGCCGCGGACATGCAGGCCTGATAGGTAGACTGCATGGGCCGGGGATAGTCCTTTTCCATGGTCCCTTCCACATATCTATAGGTCCCGATACCGGCCGCGGCCCCCAAGCCCAGCAGCGTCAGGGCGCAGCCGGATACCATCAGGGCGCTGAGCACAATACTCCCCACAGCAAGCTGCCATTTCTTTAGCATGGTAATGATCCTCCCCCTTGGACTGGACATTTTCCGTCTTATGCCATGATTCCGCTCCCTTGTCAATCCGCCTGGCCCTTGGCCGCCTGGCCGTAATCACAATAGGGCAGCAAGGGGCAGCCAACGCATTTGGGCTTCCGGGAGGTGCAGACTTCCCGACCGTGCCAGATCATCTGGTGGGAGAACTTGACCCACTTTTCCTGGGGTACCAGCTCCATCAGGTCAGATTCTATCCTCCCCGGGTCTTTTTCCCTGGTGAGCCCCAGGCGCTGGGCCACCCGGCCGCAGTGGGTGTCCACTACAATGCCCGGGATGCCGAAGGCGTTTCCCAGAATCACGTTGGCGGTTTTGCGGCCCACCCCGGGCAGCTTCACCAGCTCCTCCAGAGAGGCGGGCACCTCTCCGCCATGGCGCTCCACCAGGGCCTGGCAGATGGCCTTCAAACTCTTGGCCTTGTTATGAAAATAGCCGGTGGGCCGGATGGCCTCTTCCAGCTCGGCCAGGGGTGCCTCGGCATAGGCCCGGGCCGTGGGATATTTTGCAAACACTGCCGGGGTAATCTGGTTGACTCGCACATCCGTGCACTGGGCCGACAGCACCGTGGCCACCAGCAGCTCCAGAGGGGTTTTGAAATCCAGGGTGACATGGGCCTCAGGATAGTGCTGGTCCAGCAGCTCCATAATGGGACCGATCTTTTCCGCCGGCTGCATGGTCAATCCCCTTTCCTTAACGCCGCCGTTGGAGGCGGGTTTTCAGGTCCTGCACCAGTTCATTGAACTCCGGGATGCGGAGCCGGGAGACGAGCAGAACATAGAGCCCCGCCCCGCCCAGGATCAGCAACGCCAAGGCCAGAAGCTGGCCCGCCAGGCCCGGACCCAGCCAGGTCCGGGTCAAGCCCTGCCCCCAGTGCACCGCCGCGGCCATGACCGCCGCGGCTGCCGTTACCTTAAGCAGGTTGGCCGAGACGTAGGCCACCCGGAAGCCCTTGAGAAACCTGAACAGCATAAAGCCCAGAAACAGGAGGTTGATAATCATGCTCAGGGAGGTGGACAGGGCGATGGCCCGATGCTGCAAGGCCGCGATGGTCAGGTTGATGAACAGCAAGTTGGCCCCCACCGTGAGGAAGCTTCCCACCACCGGAATCCGGGTGTTGTTCAGGGCATAGAACACCGGCACCAGGATTTTCACCCCGGCGAAGGCGAAAATCCCCAGGCTGTAATACACCAGGGCAGAGGCGGTCTGCTCGGTGTCCCAGCCCGTGAAGCGGCCATGCTGAAAAATCACCCCCACGATGGGTTTAGCCAGCACCGCCAGGCCGAAGGCCGCGGGCACGGTCAGGAGAAAGGCCAGGGACAGGGAGGATTCAAAGGAGCGCTTGAGGGCGTCCATATTGTTTTGGGCCGCCAAGCGGGAGACCACCGGCAGGGTGGCCACCGACAGGGCCACCCCGAACAGGCCTTGGGGCAGGTGCACCAGGCGGTAGGCGTAGTTCAGCCAGGAGACGCTTCCTTCCATGCAACTGGCGGCGTAAAAAGTGTTGATGAACACATTGATCTGGGTGGCCGACAGACCCACCACCGCCGGCAGCATGAGCTTCAGGACCTGGTGCAGGCCTTCGTCCTTCAGGTCCAGCACCCGCCGGGGGCGATAGCCCACTTTTTTTAGCAGAGGATATTGGACAGCCAACTGCAGGAAGCCCCCGATGAGCGTCCCCCAGGCCATGCCCACAATGGCCGGGATGCCGAAATGGGGCATCAGCAGGGCCAGGGCCACCCCGGCCACGATGGAGCCCAGGTTGAAAAAGCTGGAAGCCAAAGCCGGCACGAAGAACTTGCCCCGGGAATTGAGGATGCCCATGGCCAGGGCCGCCAGGGAAATGAGCAGCAGAAAGGGAAACATGACCCGGGTCATGAGAGCGGTGAGGGCCAGCTTCCCGGCCACCCGGCCGAAATCCGGGGCCATGAGCCGGACCAGCAGGGGGGAGGCGGCGATGCCTACCAGGGTGATGGCGCCCACCAGCAGAAAGATGAAGGTGATGACGTTGTTGGCCAGCCTCCAGGTGCGCTCCTCCCCCCGCTGGGTGTCGTACTGGGTGAAAACCGTGACAAAGGCGCTGCTCAAGGCCCCTTCGGCAAACAGGTCCCTGAGCAGGTTGGGAATGCGGAAGGCCACCACAAAGGCATCAATGGCATAGCCGGCCCCGAACAGGCCAGCAAACACCTGTTCCCGCACCAACCCCAGGACGCGGCTGGCGAAGACCGCCACGCTCACGGTGCCCGCCGACCGGGCTATGGTGCCGGTTTCCTGCTGGTAAGAATGGCTCAAAGGCTAAACCTGGAGGGAAGAAATTGCGCCCCGCGGGACCCCGGGGCCTTACCGCACCCGCCCCATCACCGCCGGGATCAAGGAAAAAGTGTATCACGCCCCGGCCGAACCGCAAGTTCGGTGACAAGCCGCCCCCCAGCAGGCGAAGCTGCCGGGGCCGCGTCAGACGGGTCAGCGCCGAGCCGCCGAATATGCCTGCCGGAGCGGGGCAGGTCTGGCGGCGCCCTTGGCCTTCTTTTTGCTTATCCGATTTCTGTCGGCAGGCTGTTTGCCCGCGCCCATTCGGCGCATCGGACTCCTTCGGGGCAGCCTGGTAATCGCCGACCGCTTCTTCTTGAACCTCCGGTGGGAAGCGTAACCGGCAGAGGATGCGTCAGCCACCAGGGCAGCCGGGGTCTCCGGGTAAAGAAGGGCGTATGGAGGTTGTTCCCCCGGATCTGGCTCTTTTACGGGAAAATCTGCCAGCCTCACTTGGGCTTGAATTGGAACCGCGTACGGTTCTGCTGATCCCAACAGCCCGGCCAGACTGATAGGAAGGGCGGGAGACGGCGGCGAGAAATGAACCATCAGCCAGACAGCCAGCATCAGGGCAACTGCAACCCCTCCCAAAACAAGACGGGGATTCCTTAACTTCCGGCTGGCTTTTTGGGAACGCCTTTTTCGGGAATGGCAGTATAAAGACAGGAGGGCATAGATGCAGTATGCTACAACAATGGCTATTAAGGTGGGCAGCAAAGGCATCCCCTCAATTGCGGCTGCCCCAAAATAGCAAGTAAGGGGGGTAATGTCAATCATCGTCTCCAAATTTTTCGGTTCCTTCTCCCCAGGAGATAAATTGAGACTTTTACGAAAGTCTTTTTTTTGGGGGAGGGCCAGAGACCGGCGGTCCCTGCCCCCCCAACCCCCCCAACCCGTCTGGGGGGCTGGCCAAGCGGGGTGCTCAGCCCCGCTTGGCCAGCCTTTCAATCACCCTGTTAAGGGGTTGGGGGAGGGAGTTTGAGGGAGGGGGCAGGGGTCCGGGACCCGTGGCCCCCCTCAACCCTTATTTGCAACAGCCTTAAATTATTCGTGTCATAATATTGACACCTGCCGGAGGATGAGATAGGCTCAAAACCGCTTATGGAACCCCATGCCGCCATTTTGGTGATTGAGGACGATCCCCCCCAGCGGGAGGCCCTGCGGGAAATTCTGGCCAGCGAAGGCTATGAAGTGGAAGCCGCGCCGGACGGCGAGGCCGGATTGGCCCTGCTTCGGGAAACCGGCTTTGAAATAGTGCTGACCGACTTGGCCCTTCCCGGCCTGGGGGGTATGGAAGTGCTGAAATACCTGGTGCGCCACCGACCGGACACCCTCTGCATCATCGTCACCGGCTACGCCACCATCAAAAACTCGGTGGCCGCCATGCGCCTGGGAGCCTACGATTACCTGGCCAAGCCCGTAGACCCCCAGGAACTTAAGCTGGTCATCCGGCGGGCCTTGGAGCACAAGCGCCTTAAACAGGAAAATCTCCAGCTCAAACAGCAGCTTTGCGAACGCTACGGCTTCGCCAACATCATCGGCACCAGCGAGGCCATCACCCGGATCTTCAACCTCATCAAAAAGGTGGCTGATACCGACTCCACCGTGCTGTTGCTGGGGGAATCCGGCACCGGCAAGGAACTCATCGCCAAGGCCATCCACTACAACAGCCACCGGCGCCAAGGCCCCCTCATCCCGGTGAACTGCGCCGCCATCCCGGAGGAGCTGCTGGAAAGCGAGCTCTTCGGCCACGAGCGGGGCGCCTTCACCCACGCGGTGCGCACCCGCATCGGTCGCTTTGAACAGGCCAACGGCGGCACCATCTTCCTGGATGAAATCGCCGACATGAGCCCCAGCCTCCAGGTGAAGCTCCTGCGCGTTCTTCAGGACCGGGCCTTTGAGCGCATCGGCGGAGTCAAAACCATCCGGGTGGACATCCGGGTCATCGCCGCCACCAATCAGAACCTGGAGGAACTGGTAAATCAGGGGCGGTTCCGGGAAGACCTCTTCTACCGCCTCAACGTCATTCCCATCCGCATCCCCCCCTTGAGAGAGCGCCCCTCCGACATTCCCCTTTTGGTCTCCCACTTCCTCCAGGAATTCAGCCGCACCAAGAAAAAGCCCCTCAAACGCCTGAGCCCCGCAGCCATGCAGGTGCTCCTGAGGTATCCCTGGCCCGGAAACGTGCGGGAGCTGGAAAATCTTATGGAGCGCCTGGTCATCCTTACTGAGGGGGAGGTGGTGGAGGTGGATGACCTGCCGGAGCGATTCCACACCGCCCTGCCGACGCCTGACAACCATGACCTGACTGACTTCCCGGACCAAGGGATTCACCTGACCCAGGCCGTTCAGGAGTTTGAACGCCGGCTTATTCTGCAGGCCCTGGACAAAAGCCACTGGGTGAAGAGTCGGGCCGCTCAGCTCCTGCATCTGAACCGCACCACCCTGATTGAAAAAATGAAAAAACAAAGAATTCAACTCAACCCGTCTCCTTCTGCCATTCCCCCTAGAGGGCGCTAGTGTCAAACTCTTGACAGAAAAAACTTTTTGACACCCCCGGAGCAACCCCCTCACTGGCAACCTCCGGCCGTTTTTTTGCGGCAGACCTGTACGAATTCTCTGTCTCCGGGGTTTTCTCCCTGCCTGGTATGACTCTTGCTTCCTTGGCACCCAGAGGAGCGCACCATGGGTATCAGGAAGAGGACCAGGGGGGCATACGGGCTGAGGATAGTAGTGTTTGGGCTGGTCTTATTGGGGTTATGCTTATTTTTTTCACCCACGTACGCCGCTGACCGCAAGGGGTCCGGCCCTTGCGTCATCCTGTCTCAGGAATTCTTCTCTGCCATGCAGAAGCTGGCCGAAGCCGAAGCTGGCTACGGCGACCGCCAGGAGCCCCTGCTCCGGCAAATCGCCTTGTCCAGCCGCTACCTCGTCCAGACCAATTTCACCTTAATTCAGCAAAATGAAAGGATTATCCGCCTTCTGGAGGAACTCAACCGCAAACACGTCACCAAAGAACGATAGAATGCCGCTATACCGTCTTTTCCGGTTCTTGCTGGCAGGTATTCTCGGGGCTGGCGTGATCCTGGGGGCCAGCCCCGCCTGGAGCCACCCCCGTCTGCACGGACTGCTGGGGCGGCAGGCCAGATCAGGCGGCCAGACCCACCTCAAGCCGGAATTCCACCAGGACAAAACCACCTTGTTCCGACTTACCCCCTTGGCGACCCAGGCGGTTGTCCCAACCAAGGTGACCCCCCTGCTGTCCTGGCTGAAGGCGGTCAATTCCTGTCCTACCGCGGCCCAAACAGCCGCCGCCTTGGTGCGCCTGGCGGAGCAGGCCGAGGTCCAAGGCCGGATTGACCTGGCCCGCAAAGTCTATACTTTGGCTGCTGTCCTTGACCCAGACCCAACTGCCGCGGATCGGGCCAGGTTCAGAAGATGGGTGTTGGACTTTTATTTAGCCCTAGCCGGACCTGACCCTTGTCTGGCTTTCAGGAATTTCCTGCAGAAACTGGCCGGTTTGTCCAGCCCCCCTTCGGCCGTGAGGCTGGAAGAACCTCTGGTGAACGGCTGGCTGGCCCTGGAGCGGCTGGCCGGGAGCCCCGCTGAGGCCCCAGCCGACTGGGCAGAGAAGGCCTTAGTTTTCTGGGAGATGCAGCCGCCGGCCGTCCGCCCCCCCGAAGGGGCGCTGGTGGTGGGGCGTCTCCTTCAAGGCCAAGGCCTCTATAGCGAAGCCGGCCGCCTACTTACCCTGGCGCTGAAGCAAGGAGGCCCTCAGGTCCGCACCCGGGCCCTGGTTGCACTTCTGCAGCTCGCTTGGGCCTCCCAAGGCCCCCGGGGACTGATAGAGGCCTTGCAACATTGGCATAAGGCCCGGCCGCGGGAACTTCTCCAGGCCCTGCAAACTTGGCCCCTGAACCTGGCTTCCCCTGAGGACACTCTCTCCCCGCTACCGGAACCGATCATCCTCACACTCCGAGAAGTTTTCCCCAAAAACTCCTCCTCCCTCGACTGCGGGGATTTGTGGAGTCCGGCGGGAGCAGCGGTGTGGGAGGCCCTCTTAAGCCAACCCCTACCTGCCTCACTGACGGAATACATACTGCAAAAAGCGGCTCATCGATGCTGGTCCCAGGGGAATTTCGCCCTGGCTGGCAGGCTCTACCGGACCCTGCTGGCCCTTCCGGGCAGCCATGAAGCCTCCCTGTTCTATTGGGACCGGCTGGGAGTGTCCCACCTTAAACAACAGCAGCCGGAGCTGGCCGAGGATGTCTTTCACACCCTGGAGAAGGAGCCGGGGGGCCTGTGGCCACTGGTGGCCCGCACCCGGCAATTCGACCTGGAATTGAGCCGCCTCCTGACCGAGTCAGCCTGGTGATGAGGATGTGCGCATGGCAAGCATGGCGATTCTGATCATTGACTCCCATCCCTTTTGGCAGGAAGTAAAACCCCGAATGGAGAAAAACCTTAAGGTGGAGGTGGTTCAGACCGACAACGGTGCCGGTCTGGAGGACCTGCTGACCGGCAGGTTTTTTGCCTTGGTGCTTGCCTCCGAGGCGCGGCTGGCCGCCTCCCTGGCCCTGGTCAGACAGAGATGCCCGCTGATTCCGGTAATTGTGGTGTCCCCCCGACCCACTGTGGAAGGTGCGGTGGCGGCCATGCGGGAAGGGGCCCGGGATTATCTGGCCTTGCCTATGCCTTTTGACAAGCTCCAGGAAGCCGTCCAGCCTTTCCTGGTGCTGGACCGTGCTTTCCTTGCTTCTGGCAGCAGCCAGGGAATGGCTGGCGGCCGCCTCCGTCCCATCATCACCCGGGACCCCGCCATGCTTCACATTATCAAGCTGGCCGAGGCCGTGGCCCCCACCCGGGCCCCCGTGCTCATTCAGGGGGAATCGCTGGAAAGCGAACTTTTCGGGCACGAGAAAGGCGCCTTCACCGGGGCCATCATGCGCAAGCTGGGAAAGTTTGAGCTGGCCCAAAACGGCACCCTGCTCCTGGATGAAATCAGCGAGATGCACCCCCACCTGCAGGCCAAGTTGCTCAGGGTGCTCCAGGAAAACGAAATTGACCGGGTGGGGGGACGCCACCCCATCCCCATCAATGTCCGGGTGGTGGCCACCACCAACCAGAATCTGCCCGAACTCATCCAAAAGGGAGCCTTCCGGGAAGACCTCTACTATCGTCTGCAAGTCATCACCCTGGAGCTGCCGCCTCTCCGGGCCCGGAGAGGCGACATCCCGCTGCTGGCCGAATATTTCCTGCGGCAGTTCTCCCGGCTGTTTGACAAGGGGGAGCTGCACTTCACTCCCGCGGCCTTGCGGGCCTTGGAAGCGGCCCCCTGGCCGGGCAATGTCAGGCAACTGGAAAACGCCGTGGCCCGAGGGGTGCTCCTAGCCCAGGGCAGTAGCCTTCATCCCCGGGACCTATTGGGGGCCCTGCCCCCGGAAGCCGGGTCTGTCCCGGCTCCGCCCATCCAGCCCGGCAAGCCCCTCACCTTAAGGGAGATGGAGCAGTTCATGATTTTTCAGGCCTTGCAGCACTTTTGGGTATCAGCGTCCGCACCCTGCGCAACAAGCTGCATGAGTATCGTCAAACAGCTTTGGTCCAGAACGGCCAGCGCTCCCAGGTGGCCTGATTTTTGCTTGAACCACTGGATGAAGACAGACGGAGGAGCATATAGGGGAAGGAAACTGTCGGTTTGGGAGGCAAGGCAGGCCGCGGATTAGGCAGGCTGCTTGGCCGCGCCCCTTTAGGTGTCAAAAGTCTGTCAGTGAGATGAGAAGCTGGCGGAATAACCTGGTCTGCTTCAGTGGTGCTGGGCAGGCAGAGTATTCCTAAGGAGCGGGTAAAAAATGCCCTGGGAAATCTTTCATGAGGATCTGGTTTCCTTGCTGGCCCAAACCCTTTCCTGGCGCAGCCGGCGCCACGAAATCATTGCCGGCAATGTGGCCAACCTG
>JAFDHU010000327.1 GCA_019308625.1 Deltaproteobacteria bacterium | reverse complement strand
TCCAAGGCCATCTTGTAGCGATAACCGGTGAGCCCGGCCAGGGTCCCCCACTCCCCGGCCCACTCCCGCTCCAGGGCCTGTCTCCAGGTCAGATGCTCCGGATATTTCCCGGCTTCCGGAACCAGCTGTAGCTTCACCGCCCCGATTTTCACCTGTTGCATACCATCTCCTTTCTCCAGCGCTTGGCGCTGCCGGCCAAATGCACCGCATCGCAAGCTCGGGCCAGCCCATAGCGTCCCTCCCCAAGATGTCGGCACCAGCCCCAGGCTTGGGTGGGGTTGGGGCTGTCCTCTGCCGGCCGGAAGTGGGCGCAGTCAAAACAGGTGGCCGTGGTCTCCCTGGGCCGGGGAAGGGTCAACGGCCCGATCCTTTGGTCTCCCGGCTCTGGGTTTGGCACCTGACCTTCCCGCCGGTCCCGGCACTGAGGGTTGTCAGCCAGCAGGTGGTCCCACCAGTAGCCGCACCATTTGGGCAGGTCAGGGTAGTGGCTCCAGGGGTTGTCCAAACACCAGGGGCAGGTATTGCAGGAGGGGACGTCCGGGGCCTGGCCTTTAAGATAGGCCAGGACTTCCGGCTTGTGCCGTTTCAGGACCGCCACCAGGGGCTGCACCTGGGACAGTGGGGGCCTGGTCCCCCCACGAAATATCAAATTCAACTTATCGCCCTGCACTTGTGGGAGATAGCCCAGACTTTCAAGCTCTGCCAAAACGGATGCGACCTTCATAATTCGATTACCTCCGGCGCGGCTTCATCCCAGCCTTCGGGATAAGATGACGTTTTATCCACCGTATACGACCCGCGCCAAACGTCCGTATCGTCCGAAATGTCCGTATCATCTGAGGAAGCCTGGGTTCTGCCGTCGGACGTTCCGGAGCTTTCGGACGTTTCGGATGTTTCTTGAAGCCCGTATGAGGACAAAATTCTCTCCAATTTTTGCCGGTTCCAGACAATGGCGGCGGCGCTCTCGGGAGTCTGGGCCGGCTCAAAGCCCAAGCCCCGAAGCCTCCTCCCCATACGCTGGTAGGTAAACTGCTCCCTCTCGGGCCTGTTCTCATTAAAGGTGTCGGTGATGAGTTTCACTGGCAGGATGCCCCGCACCACCTTTTCTTCCAGGCCGGCCACGGTCAGGGCAATTTGTGCATCGAGGGAAGTCGCTTTATCGATGCGTCGCGTCTTTTCAATCTTGCTTATCAGTGCCCTGAACTCCGGCACGACCGCAGGGTTAACCATCATCAACACCTGCAGAAGGGGCTTCAAAATATCCCCCAGGCGCCCCGGGGCCGGTTTCTGGCAGTCCGGCAAGGCCGCCCCCAAATGCCGCGCCCGCCAGGCAGTCAACCTCTCCTTGAGGGGCAGGGCGTCCTTGGGGGAAATCTCATGCTCGAAGCGGCTTTTCTTTGCTGGGAGCATATTTATTTGTATGGCGCGGGTTTCCAGAATATGATGAACCGCCACATTGGTGCTGATAATGGTGGGGCCGAAGACCTCGTAAAAAACCGTGTCCTGGTGCGCCCCCCGCTCCGGGTAGAGCACCCTGGGGACGGTGATGCCCCGCTCAAACCTTCCCAAGATAATGTCCTCACAGCCGGCCTTTTCAGCCTTTCTCCACAGGTCCAAGCAATCAAAGAAAATGGTGGCTTGGAAGTTATGCGCCAGGCGCACCAGGTAGGCGTCCCGCAGGCTTTCAACGTGGACCCCCCGACGGGCCACGTAAATCATGGCTTTGCCGGTTCGCGTTTTGCCCCTTTCCCCGTCTGTGGAGTAGAAACAAATTTCTGGCGAATAATAAACGGCCTCCAGGATGTAAGTATGGAAGGCCCAGGCCACCTGCAGGTGGTAGTAGCCGGGGCCGGGGAGTTCAGAAGCAGCCTGAAAGTAGGTCAGCAAGTCGTTGTATAAAGCTTCTGGGTCATCGCCAGCTTCGATATACTTCAACACCTCCACCGCCCGTGGCAGCAGCCAGGGAATTTTCTCCCGAGGCGGGGGCCGAAAAACCTGCCCATCCGGGCCTTCCACTTCCCCAAGCACTTCGTAGGCTTCGCCCCTTTTGATCAGGAAGGCCGGCTCCCCATTCTGTTCCACAATCT
>JAFDHU010000017.1 GCA_019308625.1 Deltaproteobacteria bacterium | reverse complement strand
TCCGCGGCCGCGCCCAGCACGTCAATGATGGCCGCGCCGGCCTTGGCTGCGGACTCCACTTCAATGCGGCCGGCGTCCATGATTTTCATGTCCGCCACAATGGTCTTGCCGGGGAAGCGCTTCTTCAGCTCCCGCACCGCGTTCAGGCCCTCGCTTTTAATCAGGGGGGTGCCCACTTCAATCCAGTCCACCCCCGCGGGCACCGCCTTGTCGGCCACCAGCAGGGCCCGGTGCAGGTCTACAAAGTCCAAGGCCAGCTGCAGCTTAACGGCCATCGGTGGGCTCCCTGGGAGGGATCGGCAAAAGAGGCCCTAAAAATATCCCATGGCCCGGAGGCGCTTCATCATCTCTTCCTTGTCCTTGTCCCGGCCGGCCCGCTCCTCCCGGCCCCGGCCCAGCTTGGTGCAGGGCTCGCAACCCAGGCTGCGGTAGCCTTTGCGGTACAGGCTGCAATAGGGGACCTGGTGGTCTTTGATGTACTGCCAGATGTCCAGTTCGGTGAAGTGCAGGATGGGCTGCACCCGGAAATGGGGTGGGTTCTCATAGCGGACGAAGTAGTCCACCCCGGCCCGGTCCGGCTGCTCGTCCCAGCGCAAGGCGGTGATGAGGGCCTCCCAGCCGTATTTGTGCAGGGACTGGATGATGACTTCCGCTTTGAGGCGCAGGCAGCATTCCTCCTTGTTTTCTGCCACCCGGATGGTCTTCAGGGCCTCCTCGTTGCGTTCCACCCGCAGATCCAGGTCCCATTCCCGGGCCAGTTGATCCCGGAACTCGTAAATTTCCTTGAATTTTACCGAGGTGTCAATGTTCAGCACCGGGATGGGCACCCGGCCGCCGCCCAGCTCCTTAAGCAGGTGCAGGGTGGTGGTGGAGTCTTTGCCGCCGGTCCAAGCCAAGGCGATTTTGCCGGGGAAGCGGTCCAGGGCCTCTTGCAGCACTTCTTTGCTTTTGGCAACTTTGTCATTCAGGGTGGTCAGACTCATGCCGTTCTCCTTGGTCGGTGGCAGAATATACAGGTCTCCCCGGCCTGGGCAGGTAGGTTTTTTCTTCCTTTAGGTTGAGCGAAAGTGCTCTTTCGCCAGGCCGGCGGGATCAATTTAGGCCTAGCATAAACCGAAAGTGCGGTCCTGAAAACCCCCAATGCTTAAAGTGGCAGGGTCAGAGTGAAAAGTTCCTGGGTGTCAAGGTCTCTCAGTTGCAGGCGCAGGGCCTGGGGCTGACCTGCTTCCCGGGGGAAGAGAATGATGCCGTAAGCCAGTTCCCCGGGTCGGATGGGCAGGTTTCTCAAGTCGCGGCGGCGCAGGTTTTCAGAAATCTCCAGAGCCACCTGGGTTTGGGAGCCGTGGGCCAGTCCCGTCAGGCCCCCGGTGGCGCCGCCGATGGCCGCCCCCCGCCAGGCCGCCTCCCCGGCGCTGCGGCCGGCCACCACCCCGATAGCCGCTCCCAAAAGAGCTCCCGCGGCCCCGCCGGCAATAGCCCCTTGGGTCAAGCCCCGGAGCTGCTCCAGAGTCCGGGTGCCCCTCTCCACTCGGTCATAGGCTTCGGTTTCCGTCAAAACGGGGAACAGCTCCTGCCGCTGATTGATTAAAAAAGTCTGGGAGGGCTCAATGCGCAAGGTCCGGGTCCCCCGGTTGTCAAAGCTCACCTGCACCGGCAAAAGTCCCGCTCGGATGATGTTGAAGCCGAAGGCCTCCTGGGCCTCCTGCTCTTTAGCCCAGGCCCGGGCCGCAATATAGACTCCGGCCACCCGCTGCATGTTGGCATAGGCTTCGGGTAGCTTGAAGGGAGTGACCCTGGGCTCATAGGTGGAGCAGCCCAGCCAGGTAAGCACGCCTATAAGACAAAGCCAAGCCTTAAGCTGCCGCATGGCGGTTACCTCCCGGCGTCTGCCGCCGCGCCTGGGGTTCAGGTTCGGCTCCTGAGGCGGAAGCCGAGTCCTGCCTGGTTGCAGTCCACGAGTCTGCAGCTATTTTAAAGACATCTGCAGCCGCTGAATTTCCTGGCAGCGCCCCTCTTCATCCACCTGGACCACCACCCCCTGCATCTGAATATTCTGGGTGGCCACCTTGAAGGGCTGGGGCCGCTGGCTCAGGAACCGCTCCAAGATGACTTCCTTTTTCATGCCGATGACCGAGTTGAGGGGTCCGGTCATGCCGGCGTCGGTGATGTAGCCAGTGCCCCCCGGCAGGATGCGCTCATCCGCGGTCTGGACGTGGGTGTGGGTGCCGATGACTGCGCTCACCCGGCCGTCCAGGTGCCAGCCCATGGCCAGCTTCTCGCTGGTGGCCTCGGCATGCATATCCACCAGAGTGACCTTGACTTCCGGGGGCAGCGCCGCCAGGATGGCATCCGCGGTGCGGAAGGGGCACTCCAGGGGGTTCATGAACACCCGCCCCTCCAGGTTGATGACCGCCACTTTGTTTCCGGCCGCGGTCTCCAGGATGGAGTAGCCCCGGCCGGGGGTGTCCGGGGGGTAGTTGGCCGGCCGCAACAGCCGATCGGTCTCCTCCAGATAGGGCAGGATTTCCTTGTGTTTCCAGATATGGTTACCGCTGGTCAACAGGTCAATGCCGTTGTTCAGCAGGTATTCCGCCACCTGGGGGGTGATGCCGATGCCGCCGGCGGCATTTTCGCCGTTGGCCACCACCAGGTCAATCAAGTAGCGGTCTACCACTTTGGGGAGGAGCTCATCCACCGCCCGCCGCCCCGGGGCCCCGACGATGTCGCCGATGAATAATATCCGCATGGCTTGGTCAGCGGGCGTAATCCACCGCCCGGGTCTCCCGGATCACCGTCACCTTGATCTGCCCCGGGTAGGTGAGTTCCTGTTCAATCTTCTTGGCCACGTCCCGGCTGATAAGCGCGGCCTCCTCATCGCTCACCTTGTCGCTTTCCACGATCAGCCGGATTTCCCGACCCGCCTGAATGGCGTAGGATTTGCTGATGCCGTTGAAGGACCGGGCGATTTTTTCCAGGGACTCCAGGCGCTTGATGTAGGTTTCCAGCATCTCCCGCCGGGCCCCGGGACGGGCCCCGCTCAAGGTGTCGGCGGCCTGCACCAGCACAGCCAGCACGCTTTCGGTGGGCACGTCCTCATGGTGGGCGGCGATGGCATGCACCACCTTGGGGGATTCGCCGTAGCGCCGGGCCAGCTCCGCGCCGATGAGGGCGTGCACGCCTTCGGCCTCATGGTCCACGGCCTTGCCGATGTCGTGCAGCAAGCCCGCCCTTTTGGCCTGTTTTTCGTTGAGACCCAGCTCCGCGGCCATGATGCCGCAGAGGTAGCAGACCTCAATGGAGTGTTGCAGCACGTTTTGAGCGTAGCTGGTGCGGAATTTGAGCTTTCCCAGGAGCTTGATCAAGTCCGGGTGGAGGCCGTGCACCCCGGCATCGAAGGCCGCTTCCTCGCCGGCCTCCCGGATGGCTGCATCCATCTCCTGGGTGACCTTTTCTACAATTTCTTCAATACGCCCGGGATGGATGCGGCCGTCGGTGATGAGGCGCTCCAGGCTGCGGCGGGCGATTTCCCGGCGGATGGGGTTGAAGGCCGAGAGAATCACCGCCTCCGGGGTGTCGTCAATGATGATGTCCACCCCGGTGGCCGCCTCCAAGGCCCGGATGTTGCGACCTTCCCGGCCGATGATGCGCCCCTTCATCTCCTCATTGGGCAGGGTCACCACCGACACCGTCTGTTCCGCCACATAATCGCTGGCATAGCGCTTGATGGCCAGGGCGATGATTTCCTTGGCCTTGCGGTCGGCAATCTCCCGAGCCTCGGAGTCAATGCGCTTCACCAGACGGGCCGCATCAATGCGGGCCTCCCGCTCCATAGTCTTGAGCAGCAGCTCCTTGGCCTCCTGGGTACTCATGCCCGCCAGGCTCTCCAAACGGGCATTCTGCTCTGCCAGCAGTTTCTGGTACTGCTCCTGCTTTTCGGTGAGGTCCTTCTCCAACTGGGCCAACTGCTTTTGCTTGTGGCTGAGCTCGGTCTCCCGGGCATCCAGCAGCGCCGCCTTTTTCTCCAGGTTTTCCTCTTTCTGCAGAAAGCGGCGTTCAATCTGGGCCAGTTCCTGACGGCGCTCCTGGGTCTCCCGTTCAAAATCCGCCTTTAGCTGCAGCAGGTGGTCTTTGGCTTGAAGCCGGGATTCCTTCTTGATGGTCTCCGCTTCGCGGCGGGCTTCGTCCAGAATCTTCTTGCCCAGAGTCTCCAAAGACCCCACGTGGGAGTCAATGAGATGCTTGCGGTAGAAGAAACCCGCTAGGAAACCGAGCCCCAGAATGAAAACAACAGCAAGTATATAGTACAGGATATACATGGGGGGCTCCCCTTGCGTTATATGATATCCTGACCGGGGCTATACACATGGCCTCGGTAAGGTTGCCAAATGAGCGCACAGATATTGGGAGGGTTGGAGGAAACGGCCCTCAACAGGCAAGGGGGGCGATTGTCGGGAGTAGGGGGATGACCGGGGGCACTTTCGGGGAACACTGCCGCACCGGCCAATAACTCAATGGGTCAAGGTGTCAAAAACTGGCGTTTCTCCCTCCTTTCCTGCTTATTGGACATTTTCCGGGGCACTTGGCGGGAGCCTCCGCCATTGCGCTCGGAAGACCGGATATACAAAACCGCCGCGGCTGACCAGCCGCTTCGGGCTGAGAAACTCCCTTCTCCCTTAAGTTTTCCTTATCCTCGCCCGGCGCTCTGCCTCGGGCTCGGGCCGTGTTCTTTCCCCTCCTGCCGGGGCCCGCGCCTACGGCCCCGGAGGAACATATGAGGCATACATTTCCAGCCTCTCAATCAACTGCCGCGAACGGCGGTCGATCTCGGTTTGCAGATTTTCAAAGTCCTCCTTGGTTTCCATGGATTCGCAGGCTAGATTTAGCGCGGCCAGAATCGCCAAATCAGCCAGGGGACTGGCTGGAAAAGCCTTCTGAAGCTGACGTAGCTGATGGTCCACCATCTGAGCTACGGCCCGAAGACGTTCCGGGTCCATGCTGCTCTGCAGCGTCAGCGAACGTCCCAGGATTTCCACGACGATTTGCTGGGTTTCCGTTGCCAAGCCCTAAACCGTTTCTCCCAAATCCAGAATTTTCAACCGATTTAAAATCTTATCAATCCGTTCCCGCACCATTTCCCGTTCCCGGGTGATCTTCTCCAAGGTGGCTCCCGCTTCCTGGAGAGCTTGCTCTTTTTGGGCGATGACTTCTCTAAGCTCCGCATTGGCCCGCTTCAGGGCCTCCAACTGATGCAGCACGCTTTCCAGCTTTTCTTCCAGCTCCGCAAACAGCTCTGCCACCACCGCAAATTCCCCCTGGATTTCTTATTGATTGTGCTTTTGCGGGCCTAAAAAGTCAAGCCCTTTGTCAGAATACCTGCCTCCCCGCCAGGGATGGCCGTGGCTTTAACCGCCGGCAAGCCAGAGTCCGGACAAGTCTGCCGTCCTCCGAGCCCCGGGGCCGTTATCTTATCGCCTGCCGGAGCTTCGCCGCCAAGTCAGTGTAGCGCCGCACCGGCCGGTCGTTCCGGATGGCCATGCCCAGGGCCTTCTTGCTCCCCAGCAGGACCACCAGGTTTTTCCCCCGGGTGAGCGCGGTGTAAAGCAGGTTGCGCTGCAGCAGCATATAGTGCTGGGTGGTGAGCACCAGCACCACCGCGGGGAACTCGCTCCCCTGGGCCTTGTGCACCGTCACCGCATAGGCCAGGGTGATTTCGTCCCGCTCTCCGGCGTCGTAGCGGACCAGCCGTCCCTCAAAGTCCACCGTGAGCTGGCCGGTGTCCTCGTAATAGTCCCGCACCTGACCGATGTCGCCGTTGAACACCTCTTTGTAGTAGTTGTTTTTGAGCTGCATGACCTTGTCGCCCCGCTTCAGGTGCCGGTCGCCCCAGGTGTAAGTGGGGCTAGCGGCGTTGAGGCGGCGCTGCAGGTCATGGTTGAGGCTGGCCACCCCCAGCCGGCCCTTGTGCATGGGGGTAATCACCTGGATGTCCCGAAGAGGGTCAAAGCCGTAGGTCCGGGGGAGAAAATCCGTTACCAGCCACAGCAGGCGCCGGTGCACCTCCCCGGGGTCCTCCAGCTCCTGGAAGACGAAATCCCCTTCCCCGAACCTGCGGGCCAGGATGGGAAAGGCCCCCTGGTTGATGCGGTGGGCGTTTACCACGATGAGGCTTTCCCGGGCCTGGCGGTAAATCTGAGTCAGGCGCTTCACCGGCACCGCGCCCGAATCCAGCAGGTCCTTCAGGACATTCCCCGGTCCCACCGCGGGGAGCTGGTGGGCGTCCCCCACCAGTATCAGGCGGGCGGAGGGGGGCACTGCCTTAAGCAGGTGATACATGAGATAGATGTCCACCATGGACACCTCATCTACGATGACCACGTCGGTATTCCAGGGTTGGGCGGCGTTCCGCCGGAAGCTGCCGTCCTGGGGGGAGAACTCCAGAGCCCGGTGGATGGTGGCGGCTTCAGCACCGGTGGCCTCGGCCAGGCGCTTGGCGGCCCGGCCGGTGGGGGCCATGAGCATTACCCGGGCCCCCAGCCGGCGGAATAAATCCAGAATGCAGCTCACGATGGTGGTCTTGCCGGTGCCCGGTCCGCCGGTGATGATAAGCACCTTTTCCCGGCAGGCGGCGATGACCGCCTCCCGCTGCTCCGGGGAGAGCTGGATGCCCCGGCGGCGCTCCACTTCGGCCAGGATATCGGCCAGGTGCAGGGACGCCGGCGCGCCCGGGGAAGTTTTGAGACGCCCCAGGCTCTGAGCCACTCCGGTCTCCGCCACCCAGGCCGGCTTTTTGAACACCCCCGGCCCCCCGGGCAGGTCCTGGAGCACCACCCGCCCTTGCCGGACCAGGGACTCCAGCGCCGCGGCCAGGGGCTCAGGCGGGACCTTGAGCAGTTCCGCGGTCTGGTGCAGCAGCAGATCCCGAGGCACATAGACATGCCCCTCCGCGGCCCTCTCGTCCAGCATGTGGGTCCAGGTTGAGGCGGGCCGCCAGCCGGTCGGCGGTCTGGAAGCCCACTCCCGCCACATCCAGGGCCAACTGGTAAGGGTTGCTGGTGGCCACCTCCAGGGCCTGGTCGCCGTAGTGCCGGTACACCCGGGTGGCGAAGGCCAGGCTCAGCCCCAGGCCCTGAAGCCCCACCAGCACTTCCCTGACACCCTTTTGGAGCTGCCAGTCCCTGGTGATCTGCTGGATGCGCTTGGCTCCGATGCCCGGTACCTCTGCCAGGCGCTCCGGGGTGTGATCTATCACCTCCAGGGTGTGGGCGCCGAACCGTTCCACCAGCCGCCGGGCCAGCTCCGGGCCGATGCCCTTGATGAGCCCCGAGGCCAGATATTTCCGGATGCCGGTCACCGTGGCCGGTAGCACCGCATACCACCATACTGCCCTAAACTGCTCCCCAAACCGGGGGTGCACCTCGTAGCGGCCCTGGAGACGCAACTCTTCCCCCTCCCGGGCCGCCGCCAGGGGCCCTACCACGGTAACGGGCTGGCGCCGTCCTCTCACCGCCAGTTGTAGCACGGCATACTGGTTTTCCGGATTGACAAAGGTGAGGCGCTCCACCACCCCTTCCAGGGTGACCAGGGGCTGGGCGGCGTCTTCGGGGGGGGCGGGAAATTTAGCCGGAGGCAAGATGTCTCACTGTACCCAAAAATATTCCCTGCTCCGCGGCACAAACCGCTGGCGCATGATAGCCGGTTTACGCAATCCAGTCAATGACCTCCGCAGGGAACCGGTGAGGCAGGCAAAGGCTGCCTGACGGGACGGACTTTGGCAGAAATAGAGCCGGGACAGGGGTGACCGGCCGCAAAAGAGGGCTGGAGAGCAAGAGAGGCAGCCGCTTAGGCCGGGAGTTCCACCGGTGCAGTGAGGATTTTCTGGCTGACCCCACGTCCCAGGGCCACCCGACCGCCGTTGACTCCTACAATCACCCGACCCCGGTTGTTTTGCAGGATGTGCACTACCTGACCAATATTGAGGCCCATAGCCATGAGCCGGGCCCGGAGCATACGCCCCCCTTCATAACTCACGATGCGCACCCGCCGGCCGGGGGGCACCGAAGCCAGGGGGCGGTAAGTGTTCCCGAAATCTTTGGACATCCAAACTCTCCTTTAGCCCGCCATTACCGCCTTGTTGCCCTGGCAACAGGCGGGGCACAAGCCTTTCACTTCCAGTTGATGGGCGAGAATCTCGGATTTCGCCCCGGTTTTGGCTCTTGGGAAATTTAACTGCTATATTAACATGGTAACGGGGGAAATCAAGGTCACCCCGGAAAAATCCCCTTCGGTCGCCTTAAGGAGTCAAGCCGTGTTGAATCGGGACCTGACAAAAAGGAAAGAGCTGTCCCCGGAACGGCGGCAGGCCCTGCAGGCTTTGAGTCGCCGGCTGGGATATGCCTTCCGGGACCTTACTCTGCTGGATCAGGCCCTGTGCCACAGCTCTTATGCCCATGAACACCCCGAGGCGGGTCCCAGCAACGAGCTGCTGGAGTTTCTGGGAGACGCGGTGTTGGCTTTGACCGTGAGCCACTTGCTGCTCAGTGCCTTTCCCGGGAGCTCGGAAGGGGAGTTGTCCCGGCGCCGGGCTGCCTTGGTGAATGCCCGGCAGTTGGCGGCCGTGGCCAAGGATTTGGATTTGGGTGGCTATCTGCTCCTGGGGCGGGGCGAAGAGCAGCAGCGGGGCCGGGACAAACCGTCGGTGCTGGCCGATGCCTTGGAGGCAGTAGCGGCCGCGGTGTTTCTGGACGGCGGTCTGGAGGCCGCCCATGACCTGATCCGCCGCTGGTTCGGCCCCCTGCTGGAGCAGGCACCTGGCATACTCTGGCAGGATGCCAAAACCGCCCTGCAAGAGTGGACCCAGGCCCGCTTTAAGGTGGCTCCCACCTATCACCTGCTGGAAGAGACGGGCCCCGGGCACGAGAAGTTTTTTCGGGTGGAGCTGCGCCTCACAGACCGGCCCCTGGCCCAGGGGGAAGGCCCCAGCAAAAAGGAGGCGGAGCAGGCCGCGGCCCGACAGGCCTTGGCTCTACTGGAAGCCGAGGAAGACAAGTGAGGGACGCCCGGCCCCGGGCAACTTCCCGGTTTGCATCCCGGCATCCCGCGATTTCCCGTATCTCCTGACTTGCTTTTTGGCGGTAAAGACAAACGGAGAGCCCCTCTTTTAGGCCCCCCCGGGCAGGGCCGGCCTAGTCAATCTTCCTGAAAATCTTGCCCTTGGCGTTACACACCGGGCAGTTCTCGGGGGGCTCCTCCTCCACCGTGTAGCCGCAGATAGGACACACATAGATGTCCACCAGCTTTTTCTCCTCCAAGTTCTCCAGGTACTTCTGGTAAAGCTGGGCGTGCACTTTCTCAACTTCGTTGGCGAAGGTGAAGGTGCGTTCCGCCTCCCTGTTGCCCGCGGCCTTGGCCGCGGCGATCATCCCGGGGTACATTTCCCTGAACTCATGGGTTTCCCCAGCGATGGCTTCCTCCAGATTCTCCTTGGTGGACTTGATGCCCTTCAGGGCCCGCAGGTGGTTGAGGGCGTGGATGGTTTCGGCTTCGGCTGCTGCCCGGAAGAGCCGGGCCACTTGGGGGTAGCCTTCCTGCTCAGCTTTGGCAGCAAAAGCCAGGTATCTGCGGTTGGCCTGGGATTCTCCGGCAAAGGCCTCCAACAGGTCTTTTGTGGTCTGGTCCATGTGGTACCTCCAAAAATCAGCTTTCTACCATCTTCATGGGTATACCACAACAAACCAGGACACCGCCGCCGGCCTTGACGACCTTCACCTGGTTGCCGCAAACTTTGCAAAGATATTCCTGTCCTGCTTGAATGGCCATATACATCCTCCTTCATAGATTTAGTGCGACTGGTTTTTTTGACAACTGGGACACAAACCCCAAAAAATCACGGATTGATGCTCCACCCGGAATCCCGGAGGAAGCTCCTCGGGAGTCAGCTTAAGGGGTGGGAGCTCCCGCTCCAGGTCAAAGATGCGGTGGCAGCTCCGGCACACCAGATGAGCATGACTGTGGGTCCGGCTGTCGTAGCGCGCCACCTCGTGCAGGGGGTTGACCTTGATGATCAGCCCCTTCTGGCAAAGTACCTCCAAGGTCTTGTAAACAGTGTTGAAGGAGATGGTGGGCAACTGCTTCCGCACCTCCCGGTAGATTTGCTCTGCGGTGGGGTGATCGCGTCGGTGCTCCAGGGCCGCCAGCACGGCCAAGCGCTGGGGCGTCACCGAAATCCCCTTGCTTCGCAGTTTTTGAATGAATTGTTCCATTTTTGTCGTGCTTATCAGATAAGAATTATTCCTATTTTTGTCAAGAACCTGAAGAAAGAAATTTATCGACTGGAGATCTGGGGCGGCGGTTAATGGTAATAAGTCAGCCCCACATGGAAAAAATTCGCATCAAGGCCGGGATTTCTTTCATACAACCCGGCATTGGAAGAATGCCGGAAGCGGTAGGCCAGGGTCAGGGCCAGCTGCGGGGTTAGGGCGATATCCAGGCCAGCGCCCACCTGGGGGGTGAAGTTAAAGGTGCTCCCTGTCGTGGGGCTGTCAAAATTCTCCAGGATGAGGCCAGCGCCGCCTTCCAGAAAGGCCAATATCTTTCCCCCCAAAGGGAGGCTGAGTTTCAGCAGGGGAGTAACACCGAATTCGCTGCCGGTGTTCTCGGCCTCGGCGAGGCTGAAGACGCCCTCCAGAACCACCGAAACCCCGATCCCCTTCCAAGATGGCCCGCCGGGCTGCACCAAAAAAAAGCCATAGCGGGGCAAGAGGCTGAAGAGCTTGACGTCGGCCGTGTGCAGGGAGTAGCCGTAGGCCAGCCGCAGCCCACATTCCCGCCGGAAGCGGGAGAAGTCAAAATCGGCCGCGTTTAAGGAGAAAGGGGAAAGTAAGAGGGATACCAGAAGTATAAGCCAAACCTGTCTGCCTAAGAAGAATCTATGCATTTTCTTCCCCCAAGGTGAGACAAAGATAAAATAAGGCTTTGACCCGGGAAAGTCAAAGACTTTCCGGTCTCCGGAAAGAAAAAATGTCAGCTGTTCCGGTCCATCCGCGCGGCTTTGGGGATGAAGCGCCCCAAGCCTGGCTGTGGCGTCGAACAGGATCACAGAGGCTGGCCCGGTGTTTTTAAGGGCCGGCCTCGGAGGCACCGGCCAGCAGGGCCACCGGAAAGGAGGCAAAAACCCGACTCAGGAACAGGGTGTTCAAGGTGCCTTGGCGGGAGGTCTCCAAAATCTCTCCGGTCAGCACGTTATGCCAGATGAGGGGGGCTTCCTGACGCAGCGTCAGGGTAGTGTCCCCCCAAATCCGGGCCCCCAAGGGAGGGCGGTTTTTGTTAACCAGCTTTGCCAGCAGGCGGGGAACCACGGTCAGGGCCCAGACTTCCCCCCGTCGTCGGGCAAAGGCCACCACATGCTCCTGGCGCAGGCCGACGGCGCTCACAGGCAGGTAATCCCCCTGGGCAAAAAGCTCCTGGTGTTGTCGGCGGAAATTGAGGGCCTTGTAGGTAAGGTAGAGCTTGAGGCGGCCGTCCGGCCAGTGGCGCAGGAGGTCCGCCACCAGGTCCAGCAGGGGGATTTCCCCTTCCAAGTGCTTGATTTCACTGAGGAAGCTGCGGCGTTTGAGAAAATCCACCAGCCGGCGGTTGTCCGGGTCCACCAGGCTGAAATCCCAAAGTTCAGTTCCCTGATAGAAGTCGGGGACGCCGGGGGAGGTGATTTTCAGCAGCACCTGAGCTAGGGAGTTCAGAGCCCCAGGATAGGCCAGACGGCGCCACAGCCGAAAAAAGTCGGGGAGGAATCGGTTGCCTTCCCCGGGCTGGAGAATTTTTTCGGCGAACTCCAGCAAGGCCTGCTCATAATCCAGGTTGGGCGCGGTCCACTGGCTCTTTACCTTGGCCTCCCTGACCGCCTTGATCAGGTAGGCCCGCAGGCGTTCGCCCACCCCGGCTGCCTCCTGTTCTTCCAGAGGCCACATACCCAGCAAGGTCTGATAAAGGAAGCTCTCTTCATTGCCATCCGGAACCTCCCGGCCGTTGACTTCAGTTTTGTGCGCCCGGTTGAGGCGCCGCCAGCGCTTCAGACAGGCGGCCCACTCCTCCGGAATCTCTGAGAGCACGTGCAGGCGGAGACGCACATCCTCGCTGCGCTTGGTGTCGTGGGTGGAGGTGGCGTTCAGGGTGTGGGGCCATTTTTCCAGGCGCTCTTGGTTCAGCCGGTGGAAGGCCGCCACCGACACCGGCCCCATGCTGGTGCCCACCTCGTTTAAAGACACCAGCGGGTTGTACACGTAAAGGGCCGTATCCTCCAGCCCTTTGGCCATGACGGGGCCGGTAAACTGTTGCCAGCGCATGACAAACCGCAGCCAGCCGGACTTTTTGTCCTCCGGGAGGCGGGGTGGGAAATCCAGGGTCAGCACCCGCCTAAAGAAATGGAAGGCCTGGGGATCCAGGTCAGGGTTGCGCTCCAGGGCTTCTGCCACCGCTTGATTCAAATAAGCCCGGTCCCGGTCGGAGACCTGGTAGTCCCGGATATAGGTCCGGTATACCGGCAGGCAGGCGGTCACCTCCAGCAGAGCCCGGTTGAGGGTGCTCTGATGCAGGTCCCGGGCGGTCCGGTCCTCCTCGGCCAACAGCCCCAACTGATGCCCCAGGGATTCCACCTCACCCCCGAAGAGGGTGGCCATAATGAGCTTTTTCTTGTCATAGACGATGTCCTGGAAGCTCCGGGTCTCGCCAGTGAAGGCCGTATAGATGTCCTTGAGCCGCGCCAGCCCCTGGGGGTCAAGGAACAGACCTCCCACCATGTCCAGGAAGTCATAGCCGGTGGTACCGGCCACCGGCCAGTCTTCCGGAAGCTTCTCTCCCGTCTCCAGGATTTTTTCCACCACCACATAAGCTTCGTGGTCGGCAGGGGCCCGGTTTTTGGGAGCCAGGCGGCTTTGAAGCAGAGCAAGGTAACCCTGGGGGTCATACAATCCGTCAATGTGGTCAATCCGGAACCCGGAAATCTTGCCGTCCGCGGCCAGTTTGATGAGCAGACCATGGGTGGCTTCAAACACCTGGGGATCTTCAATACGGATGCTGATAAGATCGTTGATGCTGAAGAAGCGCCGGAAATTGACCACCTCCTGGGCCACCTGCCAGAAGGCCAAGCGGTAGGCCTGCTCGTTGAGCAGCCGATCCAGGAGTTCAAAGCTGGCGGGATCGCCTCGGGTACCGTTGAACCGCCGGATGTTGTCGTCCAGGAAGGCCTGGATTTCCGGGGAGCCCTGGTAAAGGAGCCAGAGGCGCTCCTTGATGACTTCTTTTTGTTTCTGCCGCTCCCGAAGACGCTTCAGACTGACCCCGGTTCGGGGGGCCAAGTGTTCAATCTGGGTGATGATGCCCACCAGCCCCAAAAATGCCGGGTTGCCGGAACCCAGGTCCTTTTCTAATTCCTCCAGGCGGTAGGTCAAAATCATCAGGTAGGACTTGGGGTCCAGGGGAAAGCGGTGATCCCAGTAGTGCACTGCAAAGCCGTCCCGGGACAGTCTCAGGGTAAGCTCCTGGTTCTCCAGGACCTGCCCATAGGGCTTACCCAGGATGGGAATCAGCACCTTGCCCTGGAGCATAGGCTGGGGCGGATTCCAATCAATGTCAAAAAACACTGCGTAAGGAGAGCCCGGGCCGTTTTCCAGGACGTCCATCCACCAGGGGTTATCGGCGCTGATGGCCATGTGGTTGGGAACGATATCCAAAAGCAGGCCCATGTCCCGGGATTTGAGCTTGCGGACCAGATTGTCAAAGGTTTTTTTGGAGCCGATCTCCGGGTTGAGCTCCAGGGGGTTGGTCACCGAGTAGCCGTGCAGGCTGCCCTTGCGGGCCTTGAACAGAGGCGAAGCATAGATGTCACTCACCCCCAGCTCATGGAGATAAATCACCAGAGACCAGGCCTGGGAAAAGCTGAAACCGTGGTGGAATTGCAGTCGATAAGTGGCGCTGGGAACTCTGGGAACCTTCATGAGACCGGTCTTTGTCATGTCAAGGGTGGACGGGGTCCTTAGGGACCACCGGATTCCACGCAGACCGACAATTTCTCGCCCAGGGCGTGGAAGTGGCTGAGCCAGCGTTGGGCCTTCTCTTCCCCTTGGCCGGCCTGCCGCTGCCATTCGGGGTAAACCGTTTGCAGCATAGCGAAAAAGATGTTTTGCACCTTGCGGAAATCCACCTGGAAGGGCAGGGAAACCGCCAGTTCGGCGGCGGCCTTCAGCCTTTCCAGCACCTCCAGATTCTCGGGTTGGGACCGGAAGGCTTCGACCAGCCGGATCATGGTCTGGGTCAGGGCGAACCCCAGGCCGGCGGCATCCAGCTCCACCGGCCAGAGCCGGGCTTCTTCCAGCAGATGGGGCACCGCCTCAAACCGCTCCTCTTCAAAGGCCTTGCGCAAGTGGCAATTCAGGTGGAAATTGGCGGCGTTGAGGAAGGCCCGAGGCAGGGGGATGCCATCCATGCTTTTCAGGAAGCGCATCAGGGGCGCCTCTTGATTATAAATCTGCCGATACAGGGCTTCAGCCTCCTGGAGGGCGGACTGCATGACCACTTCCAGGACCTTGCGCCGCTCGTCGTAAAACAGGGATTTCAAGGAATAGATGGAAGCACCGAAGTGGCGGTCCAGGCTGCGGAGAGTCTCCGGCAGGTCGGCCCGGTAAAAGGCCTCGGTCACCTCATTCACCATGCCGGCGTAGGCCTCCTCTCCCTGAAATTCCCGCACGCCGCAGTTGAGGTTGTGGTCGCCGAAGTGGAGCACCCCAAAAGTCAGGGTGGCGGACTCCCGGGTGATTTCCGAGGTGAACCGGGCCCGCCCCAGGGCCAGCCGCACCCGGCCGGATTCCTTCAGTTGGTAATCCTCCTGCTCCACGGTGTAGGCGAAGATTTTGGTTTGGGAGGGATAGTCTTCAAACAGGGAGCTGACGGCATAGTGGGCCCCCACCTTGAACAGGTCCACCACAGTGCCCTTGACCCACTTTTCATACAGGCGGCGTCCGTCCTGCTCCTCGGGGATATTGCTTTTGGCGGCCTCCAGGCGGTGGAGAAACTCAGGCTCCACGCTGGGGTCGTCCAGCACCTCGCTGGCCAACTGCACCGCCCGTCCGGCGTAGCGCAGCACCTGCACGGTTTCCAGGCCGGAGAGCTCGTCAAAGAACCAGCCACAACTGGTATACATGAGCATCAGGTGGCGCTGCAGCTCCATAAGCTTGAGGATAGTGACCGCCTCGCTCTCCGACGGATAATGCCGGGCATGGCGGCGGAAAAACTCCTCCAGGGTCTCCGCCGAACGGTTCAGTATAACGTGAATATAGTCGTTTCTAGCCTCCCAGGGGTCCTGGAGCAGGCGGGCCGCGGCCTGTTCAAACTTGATGGCCAGGTTGTCCCGGAGCCAGTCAAAGGCGTTGCGCAAAGGCTCCCGCCAAGCCTGGTTCCAGTGAGGGTGAGCCCCGGAGTTGCAGCCGCAGTCCCGCCACCAGCGCTCCACCCCGTGTATGCAGCTCCAGGAGGAGTTTTCAAAAATCTCCACCAAATGGGTCGGAGGGTGCTTTTTCAGATAGGCAGCATAATTGGTAAGCTCGGCCAGGCGGTTTTCCTCCAGGTAGCGCACGGCATAGGCCAGGGCCATGTCACCCTGGCGGTGGTGGTGGCCGTAGCTTTCCCCGTCGGTGGCGATGTTGACCAGTTGCGGGTGCGTCCGCTGATCGGAGAAGCCCTCCATCAGTCTTTGGGCGAATTGGACGCCGTCCGCCAGCAGGCCTTCAAAGGCCACGGCCTGGGAGATAGGGGCGTCATAGAAAAACAAGGTGATTTTCCGCCGCTGGGGCAGGCGGTGTTCATAGGCCATGGTAGGGTCAATGCGGCCGCCGCTGACGTCCAGCCAGCCGCCCCGGCCCTTGGGCCGCACCCGCTTGGCCTGCCGGGGGGCCAGGATGGTGAACTTGATGCCCAGCTCCGCCAAAATGCCCAGGGTCTCCAGATCCACCGCGGTTTCCGGCAGCCACAGCCCTTCAGGACGGCGTCCGAAATGATGTTCAAAATCCCGGATGCCCCACAGCACCTGGGTGTATTTGTCTCGCCGGTTGGCCAGGGGCAGAATCATGTGATTGTAAGCCAGGGCCAAGGCCGAGCCGTGGCCTTGGAAGCGTCGTCGGGATTCCCGGTCGGCCTCCAGGATGGCCTGGTAGGTCTCCGGGTCCTTTTCCTTAAGCCAGGTCAGCAGGGTAGGGCCGAAATCAAAGCTGATTTTGGCGTAATTGTTGGGAATGTTGACAATGCGCCCCCGACCGTCCAGGATGCGGGAGGCGGCGTTGGCGGAGTAGCATTCCGCAGTGATGCGCTCATTCCAGTCATGGTAAGGATAGGCCGAATCCTGCATCTCCACCGCTTCCAGCCAGGGGTTCTCTCGAGGCGGCTGATAGAAATGGCCGTGGATGCACACGTACCGCTTCACAGCAGCCTCCTGGTTCGGGCCACAAGCACCAGGGCCTGGGGCGCCAGAGGGAGGGTCACCTCCCCGGTGGAAGTGAGGCTCTCGGGACCTTGGGGTCCCGGCCCCAGCCAGGCTTGGTCAGCGGAATCCACCAGCTTCTGCCAGCGGCCGGCAGGCAGGGGCAGGGTCATCTCCCGGAACTCGGTGCCGAAGTGGAAGATGCCAAGCACCTCGTCTTCTCCATACCAGCGCCTGACCCACAAGACCTTTTCTGCCTCATAGTCCTGCACTTCCTGGTTCAACTTGCTAAGATGGGCCAAGGCCGGCACCTGCCGGCGCAGACGCAGGAGCTCCCGGTAAAAGCGCCGCAGGGTCCGGTGTGGTTCCTGGGTCTTGAGGCCGTGATTCAGCCGGGAGCGACGGAAGGTTTCCTCATCCTGAGGGTCGGGAGGCTCCTCTTGGGCCTGAAAGGCGGCGAACTCCTCTTTGCGGCCTCGGCGCACCGCTGCCGCCAGGTCCTGGTCCAGAAAACTGACGAAATATTGAAAGGGCGCGGTCTCTCCATACTCCTCGCCCATGAACAGCAGGGGGATGAAGGGGGACAGGATGACCACCCCGGCGGCCAGCTTGAGGCCTTCCCATGACACCAGTTGACTTAGCCGCTCCCCCTGCATCCGGTTGCCCACCTGGTCGTGATTCTGGGCAAAGGCCACAAAGCGCCGGGCCGCGATGTGGTGGGTGGAGGAGCCGTGGCGGCGCTGCCGGAAGCGGGAATACTCCCCGGAGTAGACGAAGCCCTCCCGGAAGGCCTTGGCCAGATGGTGGAGGCTGCCAAAATCCAGGTAATAGCCGGCCCGCTCGCCGGTCAGCAGGCAGTGCAGGGCATGGTGAAAGTCATCCAGCCAGTGGGCGTCCAGGCCGAAGCCCCCCAGCTCCGGGGGATTGATGAGCCGGACGTCGTTCAGGTCGCTTTCGGCCATCAGATGGACCCGCCGGCTGAGCCGGTCGGCCTGCTCGTGCACAGCCTCGGCCAAGTCACGAAGAAACGGCTGGGCGGAGTGATCCAGGATGGCGTGCAGGGCGTCCAACCTGAGGGCGTCTATATGGCACTCGGTGATCCAGTACAGAGCATTTTCTATGAAAAAACGCCGCACCTCGTCGCTGTGGGGGCCGTCAAAGTTGACGGCCTCGCCCCAGGGGGTGCGGTAGCGTTCGGTGAAGTAGTAGCCGTAGTCCCAGAGATAATTGCCCTCCGGCCCCAAATGATTGTAAACTACGTCCAGGATAACGGCCAGACCCTGGAGGTGGCAGGCGTTAACCAGTTTTTTCAGGCCCTCCGGCCCGCCGTAGGTATTCTGGGCGGCGAAGGGGTGCACCCCGTCGTAGCCCCAGTTGCGGTTACCCGGAAACTGGGCCACAGGCATGAGCTCAATGGCGGTGACCCCCAAGTCCTTCAGCTCCGGCAGATGGGGAATGATGGCCTCAAAGGTGCCTTCCGGAGTGAAGGTGCCCACGTGCAGCTCATAGATGACGTATTGGGACAGGGGCAGACCGGACCAGTGTTCGTCCTCCCAGGGAAAGGCCGGGTCCACCACCTGGGAGGCTTGGTGCACCCCCAGGGGCTGGAATCTGGAGGCCGGATCGGGACGCTCCTT
>JAFDHU010000326.1 GCA_019308625.1 Deltaproteobacteria bacterium | reverse complement strand
GGACACCCTGGCGGCCCACGGCCTGTGGCTGAGCCGGGAGGATATGGAAATCCTGGCCCGCCGCCGCACCTGGATTATTCTTTGCCCACGCTCCAACCGGCACACCGGCGCGGGCTTCCCCAACCTTCCCGAACTGCGGCAGGCCGGCCTGCGGCTGGCCCTGGGCACCGACTCCCTGGCCAGCAACGAAGACTTCAACCTGTTTCAGGAAATGCTCCTCCTGCATGAACATTATCCGGAGGTGCCCCTGCCTGAGCTCCTGGCCCTGGCCACCATACACGGCGCTCGGGCTTTAGGCCGGGAGAAGAACTGGGGCAGCCTGGCCCCGGGCAAAAAGGCGGCCCTGCTGTTCATCCCCTTCCGGGACGGCGGCGATTTCTGGGAAGCCCTCATCCACGCCGGGGCCGCCGGGAACATTTACTGGGCCGCGGCCCCCAATCAGGAGGACTGAGGTGGCAAGGGAACTGCGCCTGGGACGCATCGGCTACATCAACGTCCTGCCCATCTACCACGCCCTGGACTGCTCCGGAAACTCCAATGGTTTTCAAGTGGTCAGCGGCACCCCGGCGGAGTTGAACGCCCGGCTGTTCGCCGGGGAGCTGGACGTGAGCGCCATCTCCTCCGTGGAATACGGCCGCCATTTCCGGAATTATGTGCTCCTGCCGGATCTGTCCATCAGCACCGAGGGCGATGTGGGCAGCGTGCTGTTTTTCAGTCGTCTCCCCTGTCACCGCCTTACCGGGAAGGAGGTGCTCCTCAGCCAGGCCTCGGCCACCTCCGCGGCCCTGCTGAAAATCCTGCTGTATGAGCTGTACGGGGCCCGCCCCTTATACCGCGCCGGACCGGTGACGAACGGCCTGCCCGACGGCTGCTATGGCCTTTTGGCCATCGGGGACGAAGCCCTGCGCCTTAGGGCCGCGGGCATTTACCCCTATTTCCTGGACCTGGGCCGGGCTTGGCATGAACTGACGGGGTTGCCCTTCGTGTTCGGGGTCTGGGCCGCCCGCCGGGAAGTCTTCCAACAAAGGCCGGCAGAGGTGCGCCGCCTGCACCGGGCCCTGCTGAAGGCCAAACACCAGGGCCTGCAGGCCCTGCCCCACCTTTGCCAGCAGGCCCAAAACTCGGTCAACCTCAGCTACGTGGAACTGCGGCACTACTTCCAACAACTGTGCTACGACCTGGGCCCACCACAACAGAAGGGCCTGACCGCCTTCTTCCAATACCTGCACCACTACACCACCCTGGAGGAAATGCCGCAATTGGAGTTTATTTAAAGACATCTGACTGTTACGTTTAAGTGAATTTGAGGGAGGGGGCAGGGAGCACCGCCCCCTGCCCCCTCCCTCAAGCACCCTCCCCCCACCCCTTAAAGGTGGAAAGACCGTCAAGTCGGGGCCATCGCCCCGACTTGACGCCGCCAGCGGGTTGGGAGGGGGGTGTGGGGGGGCAGGGACCTCAGGTCCCTGGCCCTTCCCCCACAGCCAGCTTTTCAATACCCAAATCGGAGCGTGTCATGGCTTATCAAAGCCTGCAGCAGTTTATGGAGGTTTTGGAGCGGCGGGGGGAGTTGGTTCGCATCAAGGAGCCGGTAAGTCCCCATCTGGAGATAACTGAAATCACTGATCGGGTCTGCAAGCGGGGCGGGCCGGCCCTGTTGTTTGAGAATGTCCCGGGTTATGACCTGCCGGTGCTGATGAATGCCTTCGGCTCTTTAAGGCGCATGTGTCTGGCCCTGGAGGTGGAGAGTCTGGAGGAAATCTCCCGGGACTTGTTGAGTTTTCTGGAAGCCGAAGCCCCGGACACTCTCATCAAGAAGCTGAAGCTGATTCCCAAGTTCCGGCGGCTGGCCAATATCTTCCCCCGCACCGTCAGCCGGGCCCCCTGTCAGGAGCTGGTTTTCCGGGGCGAGGAGGTGGACCTCAAGCAGTTGCCGGTGCTGCATTGCTGGCCAGGAGACGGCGGCCCCTTTATCACCCTGCCGGTGGTGATTACCCATCATCCGGAGACCGGACAGCGCAACGTGGGCATGTACCGCCTCCAGGTATTTGACCGGAACACCACCGGCATGCACTGGCACCGGCACAAGGGCGGGGCCCAGCACTACCGGGTGGCCGAGGC
>JAFDHU010000325.1 GCA_019308625.1 Deltaproteobacteria bacterium | reverse complement strand
CCGGCTGAGAAAGTAAGGGGCCGGTGCACCGGCCAGGCAAAGATGGCATCTCCACCCCCTGGGTAAATCCCCCCCGAGCTCACCATCTTAAGCCCGTTTCCTTAAGGCCGGCTCTTTTCAATGATATCCTTGACTTCCTTGGGATGGGCCAAACCGAACCAAACCATTTCCGGCCCCCCTCGGTTGTCCCGGATTTTGAGGTTGCCCACCCGGAGCATGGTTTGAGTGAACCCGCGCGTCACCTGAATGCCTCCCACCTGCTCCCAGGGGAGGTCCTGGCGCTTTTCCGGCCAGCGCCAGACCTTGCTCAGCCCCTTTTCTGACACCTGGTATGTCTGACTCCACTTATATATCACCGCCGCGACGGTGATTAAGCCCAGCAGAAACCCCAGCCGCGGAGAGAGCCCGGCTTCAGGGTTAATGAGGGGCCCGAAAAAAAATATGGCCATGGCCACATAATATACAAAAAAGGCCCGGCCGCAGGGTCGCCAGGTTCTGACCGGGCCGGGACTGCTGCGGGATGCTGACACCGATACTCCTCCCTTAAAAAGTACGAGCAGGTCAGGCTCTGCCGAGATAGGCAGGCACCATCTCCGTGGCAAACTGCCCGCTGAGGATTTATAGGTTCGCTCCGCCCGGTTAATAGGTAATCCTGAAGTCCTGCAGATCCCCCCGGTAAGGTTGCCATTCCACCTGAACGTCCTCCACCATGGCGTAGGGAGGACCCTGACGGCACCAGGCGAGCATGTCCTCAATGCTGGAGCGCTGGCCCTCAAACACCGCGGCCACCCTGCCGTCCGGTAGGTTCCGCACCCAGCCTTTCAGCCCCCGGGCCCGGGCCTGGTCCCGGGTGTAGGCCCGATAGAACACTCCTTGGACTCTGCCGCTGATGAGCACTTGGGCGCGCGCCAGGTCAGCCATCAGCCGCTCCTTTCCAGCAGATCCCGAAAGGCTGCCTCATCCAGAATGGTTACTCCCAGCTCCCGGGCCTTGGCGAACTTGCTGCCGGGGTCGGCGCCCACCACCACATAATCGGTTTTGGAGGACACCGAGGAACTTACCTTGCCGCCCCGGGTGGTGACCAGGGCCTTGGCCTCTTCCCGGGATAAGTGCTCCAGAGCCCCGGTAAAGACAAAGGTCTTGCCAGCCAACGGCGCTGCCGCGGGCTTCTCCGGTGGAAGGGGCTTGACCCCCAGGGTTTGCAGTTCTTTGAGAAGCTCCTGGTTCCTGGGGTTCTGAAAGTACTCCCGGATGCTGCGGGCCACCTGGGGGCCGATGCCCTCCACCTGCAGCAGCTCTTCTTCCCCGGCCTGAGCCAGGGCCTCCAGGCTGCCGAAGTGCTGGGCCAGCAGGTGAGCAGTGGCCTCTCCCACGTAGCGAATCCCCAGGGCATTGATGAACCGGGCCAGGGGGACCTGCTTGCTGTTCTGAATGGCGGCCACCAGGTTGGCCGCAGACTTTTCGGCGAAGCGCTCCAGAGGGATGAGGTCGGCCTCCGTCAGCCGGTACAGGTCGCTGACTTTCTTGACCAGACCTTCCTCCATGAGCTGATCAATGATTTTTTCCCCCAGTCCGTCAATGTCCATGGCCGCTTTGCTGGCGAAGTGGAGGATGCTGCGTCGCAGGGCTCCCCGACAGTCGGGGTTGGGGCAGCGGGTGACGGCCTCGCCCGGGGGCCGCACCAGGGGCGTGCCGCACACCGGACAGTGGGTGGGCATTTTGAAAGGTTTTTCCTCGCCGGTGCGTCGCTCCTTGATGACCATCACCACTTCGGGGATGACATCCCCGGCCCGCTGCACCAGCACCCAATCCCCTATCCGCACATCCTTGCGGGCCACTTCGTCTTCATTATGCAGCGTAGCCCGGGTTACCGTCACTCCCCCCACCTCCACCGGGTCCATTACCGCCATGGGGGTGACCGCGCCGGTGCGGCCCACGTTGACCTGGATATCCCGCACCCGGGTGGTGGCCTGGGTGGCGGTGAACTTGTAGGCCAGGGCCCAGCGGGGGCTGCGGGTTTTGGTGCCCAGGCGCTCCTGCAACTCCAGGGAATCCACCTTGATGACCACCCCGTCGGTTTCATAGGGCAGGCCGTGAGGGGGTTGACCCTCAAGCCCCATTTTTTCAGGGTCTGCAGGACCTCCCACTGGGTCTCAAACCGCCGCCCCTTTACTTCGCCGATGCCGTAGCAGTAGATCATCAAGGGGCGGGAGGCCGTGACTTTGGGGTCCAGTTGCCGCAGGGAGCCGGCCGCGGCGTTGCGGGGGTTGGCAAAGGGAGTCTCTCCCCGGGCCAGGCGCTCCTCATTCAGCTTTTTGAAAGCCTCCACGTCCATATAGACTTCGCCCCGGACTTCCAGGAGCTCGGGCACCGGCTCTTCCATATCCAGGAGCTGCAGCGGAATGGTATGGATGGTCTTCAGGTTCTGGGTGACGTTTTCACCCCGGTAGCCGTCTCCCCGGGTGGAGCCCACCGTGAGGCGGCCGTTTTCATAGACCAGCTCCACCGCCACGCCGTCCATTTTGGGCTCCACCACGTAATCAAATTCTTCTTCGGTTTTGAGAAAGCGCTTCAGCCGCTCATCAAATTCCCGGGCCTCAGCTTCGCTGAAGGCATTTTCCAGCGACAGCATGGGAATCCGGTGGGGCACGGTCTCAAATTTTTCCAGGGGCTCCGCGCCCACCCGCTGGGTGGGGGAATCAGGCGTGACCAGCTCCGGATAAGCTTCCTCCAGC
>JAFDHU010000016.1 GCA_019308625.1 Deltaproteobacteria bacterium | reverse complement strand
ATGACTGGCGTACCGCTCCCCTGCCCGCCATCCTTGAAGTTGATGAGGCAAAAGCAGAGAGTCGGTCGGACAAAGTTGGCGCTTCCGCCGCCTCCCTTCCCTCCGGAGGGAAAAGACAGCGAGTTAACATTTTGAGTTTGTCTTGGGGGGAATACAGACAGGGATTGCTTACGAGGCTCTTGAGGCCCGTAAGCTGAGGCCTTGAAATTAGTTGGCGGGCGATGGGCGACTCGAACGCCCGACCTTTGGTTCCGGAGACCAACGCTCTATCCACCTGAGCTAATCGCCCGCACTTTAAATATTACCAGGAAGCCGCCGGCTGTCAAGCTGAATGAGATCCGGAAAACCCAGATTATGGCCACTTTCCGGAAATCCGTTTTTTGCCCCCTTTCGCCTCCGATACCCCCAACCTACTGCCATAGCCGGATTTTCTGGAACGGTCCCTGACTCACCGGCGGGACTTGCCCGCGGGCCACCCAGAGCGTTTTATCCTCCGGGCGGACCACCACGCTGACCACGGTGCCGGGATTGGCAATGCGATCATCAGCTAAAATGACCTGAAAATCCTCCGGCCCCAAGCGCCTCCCCTGGGCCAGCTCCTGAAGCCGCGCCTCCCGGGCCCGGCTGTACTCCTCGGTGAAGTAATAAGCGGATAAAGGGGAAAAAGGTGGCCGCCGGGGGAACCGGCCTTTTAAAGGAGCCATGGCCGCAGTCTGATAATGATTGGTAACGGTGATGAGTCCGGCCTCGGGTCGGCGCACCGCCCCCTGATGAGCAGATAACTCCAGCACCCATGCTTCGCTGGCAGATGCCAGCAAGACGTTGTTGCCGATGGTCCCCTTCAGTTCCATAATGGTCCGGACTGCATCAGCCACAGACTCAGCGCTTTCCAGTCCCAGGCGGAAGCGCAGGGCGGCAGGCAGGCCCCTGAGAGAGGTGTCCCGGCTCATGGCGGAAAACTGGCTCAAGGCCACTCCGGCCCGGTTGAGTCCGGTGCACACCCCCACATATCCCGGCCAGGCCAGGGAGGCGAAGGGCTGGCCTTGCTCGGGCTCCACCAGGAAAAGCATCTGGTAATCAATCAGGATGTCCAGAAACAGAGGATAATCCAGATTGCGGCCGGCCAGGAAGGCGCCGTCCGCAGTCCGCGGGCCCCCTGCCGCCAGTCCCGAGCAGCGGGGCACGTTATTGGCCAGATCATCCAGCACGTTTATCAGCAGGATGAGAGAGAGGCCGACCCCCGCTCCGGAGGCCACTCCCTGCATCTCCTCCCGGAGGCTCCGGGGAATCGCCGCCCAGAAACTTCGGGCCAAACAGAGGAGCGCGCCGAATACTGGCCAGGCCCCTACTACCAAGCCTGCTTTGAGGAGATAGGCGAAAAGCTGCCGGCGCAGGCCGCGGATCTCCTGAGCCAGCTTTTGTCCATGATTCCGCCCTAGATCTTGGGGGGAACCCGCCAGCTCCAGAATGGGCAGGTCTTTCATGCGGGGATGATTACTCCGGGTTTGCTCAAGACCGCTTTAAAATTTTACCAATTTACCAAAGGGCGGAACCGGGCAGAAAAACCGGGTCTCGGTTCCCAGCCTGAAGATGCCAGCCCCCTACCAGCCGCTGCCGCCGCCGCCCCCGCCCCCTCCGCCGGAAAAGCCGCCCCCGCCGGAGCCCGAGGCTGAACCCGGCGGGGAGGCCGCGGAGGCGATGGCTCCGGTGAAGGCCCCGCTCAGATTTTGGGCCAGCCGGGAGGCCCGGAACCCCTCCCAGGAGCCGCCCCGGTACCACACCGGGGAATAGGCCCGCCCCTCGGTCTGGGCCGCGGCCAGAACCTCGGCAAACTGCTCGCTCCACTCGTTTTCCACATCCAGGGCCAAAGCATACGGCAGGTATTTTTCAAACAGCTCCGGCGTCTTTTCCGGGGGATGAAGGACTTCCAGGCGCTCTTTTTCTGCCACGGACAGGTACATTTTAAATCCTTCAATCTGATCCAACACTTTTCGCCCCTTCAGGGTGGGAGCCTTGAGCAGATGGAAAAACAACGCGTTGACCAAGGCCAGGCCCAAAATAATGACAGCGGCAGGAAGTGAAATGGAGCTGGTGAACAAATAGGTCCCCAGCACCAGCCCCCCAAAGAAGGGCAGGGAAAAGAGGGTGAGGCCCAGGGTGCCCAGAATTCGGAGGGAGCCGCCCCGGAGGCCCTGCCAACTCCGGTACACCTTCAGCCCCAGAAAGTAGCAGCCCACTGACCAGATGGAGAGCCACAGGACCGCAAATGCCGCCTCTCCCCGGGCCGGGGCCACCAGGAGCAGGGACCCCAGGGCCAGAACCGTCAGGACCACCCCGGGAATCAGGTAGCGGGAGTTGGTGACGAAGTAGATTCTGGTCAGCTCCCGGTTCAGGGTGTCCTTCAAGGCCTCCCGGGCCTTGCGAATGAGGCGGTGATTCTTGTTGGTCATTTCCACCGCCTCTCGCTGGCGGGAAAACAGACTGCGGGCCACCCGGCGCTCCCCGAGGAAAAGTCCGGCCTCGTTGCTGTTTTTCTTTTTGAGAGTGTAGTCGCCGTTGTTTTCTTCTATGGTGAGAACGCCCTTTACCGCCAGGTCCACCACTGCGGCAGCGAAGGCCTTGTCATCAAAGCCCAGACGCATCAAACAGCGGGAGGCGGCCGGCGAAAAGCCTTTGGGGGGTTCAAACAAGGGGATGATGGGCCCCTTCTCCGGGTCCCGGCCCACCCGGCCCCAGATCACCAGGTAATAGCCCAGCACCACCGCCAGCCAGATGAGACCCAGGAGTACGGTGGCGTTGTCCGTGAAGAAATAAAACAGCTTCTCAGTCCCCGAGGGCTCCCGCACCAAGCCCTTGGGCCAGGCCACCGCGATGGTCAGGCCCTCCCCGGGGGCCAAACCCCGGGTGGTGGTGAACACGATATTCCCGGTCGAGTCGCGACTCACCCGGAAATCCCGCCTCTTGGCGCCGAAAGGCCCGGTATAGGCGGCATACTGCAGAATCTCCGCGCCGTGGGGGAGCACCACCACCGCTTCGGCCCGCTCAATGGGGAAGGTCCAGCCGTTGCCGGTGACATTCCAATACAGTTCGTCAAAGTCTTTGAAATAGCCGATCTGGCGGTCGGTGTAATAAGTAATGGTATAAGTATAGACTCCGGGACGCAAGTATAGGTCTTTCCGGCCGATGTAAATCTTCTGGCCGTTGGCTGCAGGTCGGAGGTGATAAGGTTCGGGCCGGCCGTCCCGCAGCACTTCTTTCACCTGGAAGCCCACTTTGACAGTGTTGCCGTGGCGGTCCCGGTAGGAGGTGGGGAATTCCCGGATGATGCCCCGCTTGATCCGGCGCCCGGCACAGTTCACGGTGATGGTCTCGGTGACTGTCAGGCTGGCGTCGGGATGCACCACGATCCGGCTGTGGAAGCTGAGAATGCGCTCGGAGGCGGCGCCGGCCCGGTTCTGGAGGCCCGGACCCCCCAATAAGGCCGCAGCCCCGACAATCAATAGTAGTCGGCATAACCAATCCCGCACGGCCGCCCCCTTCACGCAAAACTCACCCGAGGAACCACCCGGTCCCCGGGGTCTTCCAGTTCAAAGTATTCCACCCGCTGAAAGCCGAAGGCCCGGGCCACCAGATTGCTGGGGAAGGAATCCACCAGGATGTTGAGGTTGCGCGCCGCGCCGTTGTAGTAGCGTCGGGCCAGTTGAATCTGCTCCTCAATATCGGCCAGGGCTTTTTGTAACTCCATAAAATTCTGACTGGCCTTGAGGTCCGGGTAGTTTTCCGCCACTGCCAGGAGTTGGCCCAGGGCCGCGCCCAGCAGGCCTTCCACCCGGCCCTTGGCCCCTGGGGGGCCCGGCTTCAGGCTTTCGGCCCGCAGGCGGGTCACCCGCTCCAGGACCTCCCGCTCATGGCCCATATAGCCCTTTACCGTGTCTATCAGGTTGGGGATCAGGTCGGCCCGGCGCTTGAGCTGGACGTCAATGCCGCTCCAGCCCTCCTGCACCAGGTTTTGATTTTTTACCAGGCGGTTGTACAGGACCACCACCCCCGCCAAGGCCAGGGCCAGGAAGCCAAGAAAAAGATAAATCACCATGACAAGCCTCGCTTTTTTGTTCTAATCCCAGAAAAGTTCAGGCCCACCGTTCGGTTTATGCAATTCTTGAGCCATACCCTGCGGCCCTCCCCGGTTAGCCAGCATAAATTATTCCGGAGGTGTTGCCAATAAATTCCGACGCCAGGCAGGTCCGGCTACCAGTGGCAGGGACCTGACCGGGAGTTAGGAAGGCCATTATGAATATGGTGGCGGACCAGATCCTGGTGGGCTGACTGCCGGACGACCCCCGGGCCCGGGTGGCCAAATGGGCCCGCTGAGAGGGCGGCGCCATACCAGGATAATGATTTCCTGGTCCTCCTGAAGCAAGCCGGTTTCAGCCAAGCCGAACTGGTGGCGGAAACCGGCTTTAAAAGTTCGCCGGTGACCCTGGGGGCTCTGTTCCGGACGGTGAAAGCCGCGGAGGTCGCGGGGCAGCCGGACAGGGAGCCGGTTGAAGCAGAAATCGCAACTCCCACGCCGGAATCGTGTCCCGCCCCAGGTTCCACCTGACTCCGGAGGAGATAAAGGCTCAGGTTGAGCCCCAGCAACGGCAGCCGCCCGGCCCAGAAGCAGACCTCTGCTGGGGACCCCGGGCAAAAGAAGCTTCTTGAAGCTGAAATTGAAAAGGCTGGAAGCGGCAGCGGCCCCCAGCCTTTTTGGCACTTCTTACGGATTCTTCGGACCCTTCTAGCCCAGAATGGCCTTCAGGTCCTCCTCCGGGGTGGTGATGGGCTTGATATCAAAGTTCTTCACCAATACATCCAGGACATTAGGGGTGACAAAAGCCGGCAAGCTGGGACCCAGGCGAATGTTCTTGATGCCCAGGTGCAGCAGGGTCAGCAGAATGGCCACCGCCTTCTGCTCGTACCAGGAGATGATCAGGGACAGGGGCAGGTCGTTCACCCCCACCCCAAAGGCGTTGGCCAGGGCCGCAGCAATCTGAATGGCGCTGTAGGCATCGTTGCACTGGCCCACATCCAGGAGCCGCGGAATGCCGCCGATGTCTCCCAGATCCTTGTCAAAAAACCGATACTTGCCGCAACCTAAAGTCAGGACCACCGTATCTTGGGGGGTTTTTTCCACAAACTCGGTGTAGTAGCTGCGTCCGGGCTTGGCCCCGTCACAGCCCCCCACCAGGAAGAAATGCTTGATGGCTCCGCTCTTCACCGCCTCAATGACTTTGTCGGCCACCCCCAGGACGGCATTGCGGGCAAAACCCACCATCACGCTGCGACCGTTGGCGTCTTCCGGAAATCCCGGCGTTTCCAGGGCCTTTTCAATTACCGGGGCGAAGTTGAGGTCCGGGATGTGCTTGATGCCCGGCCAGCCCACCAGCCCCCGGGTAAAAATCCGGTCGGCATAATCCTCCTTGGGCTTCTGTATGCAGTTGGTGGTCATCACGATAGGGCCAGGAAACTGGGGGAATTCCTTGATCTGGTTCTGCCAGGCGGTGCCGAAGTGGCCGTAGAAGTGGGGATACTTTTTCAGGCCCGGATAGCCGTGGCAGGGCAGCATTTCGCCGTGAGTGTAAACATAGATGCCCTTGCCCTCGCTCTGCTTGAGAATTTCCTCCATGTCCAGCAGGTCATGCCCGGAGACCAGGATGGCCTTGCCCTGCTTGTGCCCCAAAGGCACCTGGGTGGGCACCGGATGGCCATACCTTTCAGTGTGGGCCGCATCCAGCAGCTCCATGGTCCTCAGATTGATCTCACCGCACTTGAGACAAAGGTTCAGGGCATCCGCCAGACTCAGTTTGGGGTCCGCCAGACTCGCCAAAGCCTCGTGGATGAAGGCGTAGATCTGCTCGTCCTCTTTTCCCAAAATCTGGGCATGGTCAGCATAGGCACACACACCTTTAATTCCAAAGAGCAAAGTGTGCTTGAGCGACAGAATATCCGGGTTCTCTGCCGGATAGGATTTCAGGCCGTGGGCCTTGCCCTGTTCAATGAGCCCTTCTTTGGTGGTCGCGGGCTTCAAGGTGACCGGCCCTTCGGGAAACTCCACTTGGCCGCCGGCGGCTTTGACTTTCTCCTTTAAGCGCTCCCGCAACTCCACACACCGGTTAATCAGCTCCACAAAGCGCTCCGGATCAAAATCCACGTTGGTCAGGGTGGAAAACGCCGCCTGCAGGGTAAACACATCGACTTCCCGGTCCCTGACTCCTACCTTCCGGCCAGCCACCGCCACCTGGGACAGCCCCTGCAAGGCATAGATCAACAGATCCTGCAAATCTGCCACTTCCTCATTTTTGCCGCAAACGCCCACCACGGTGCATCCTTCACCCTTGGCCGCTTGCTCACACTGATAACAAAACATCATGTACCTCCATCGCCTTGGCGGGAATAATTGATAGTTTTTTGTGGGGCTAGCCTCGGCGCCCCACCGCCTTTGCCTCTGAAAATAACGCCACTCTCCCGGGAATGGTTTGACTTAAGCCAAGGACCGGCATTTTCTATAAATTTCTGCCATTCAAACTAAGACCCCACCCCTGGCGGGTCAAGTTACCGGATGCTTAAACCGAAAGATAAATGGGAAAAAGTTAGGGAGGGAGGGCCGGAGTCCGGGCCTTTGGCTCCTGCAGCCATTTCCTGTTTACTTCAGCCTTATATTATGGGTGGGTCGGGACGGATCAGGGTAATTTTATGGGGGCTGGCTTTCCTGCTCGTAACTCTGACGGCAGGGTCGGCTGCCCCGGGTGGGGGAGCCGACCGGCCCGGCGCCGTTTCTCCGGTTTCCGATGCCTCCCTGTTCGCCCAGGAACTGCGCACCGCCGGAGCCCTCAAGTTCTATGAAAACACCGAGGACCTCCTGAGGGTGGCCCAATTTGAGCGGGCCTTGCTGCGTTATCTCTTCCTCAAGGGCCAAATCCGCGGCCAGCCCGGTTACCTTCCCTTGGTATTGTCAATCAATCAGCGGCTGGACTTTTTAAAAAGTCAGTTGCGACTGTCGGATCGGGAGTTTAAATCCTTAAGGCCCCCCAAATTAACCAGGAAAGCCCCACTCAAGACAGCCAAAACCCAGCCCGTCTCCTCCCCGGGAAAAGCCCCGCCAGACGCCAGGGTTAAAGAAAACCCCCAAAGGGCCGTGACCAGCCCTGCTCCTGGGGCTGTCGGGTCCCCTGCTCACCGGCAGGCGGAGAGCTCCGGCCCACCGGCCTCCCAAACCAACCCCCCAGGGAAGCCGGGAGAAGAAGTCAAATCTCTTCAACCGCCGCGGCAGCCACCCCGGCCCCTTAGCCGCTGGCAGCGTCTGAAAAGACGCCTGCTTTTTTGGAAGAGGTGGTAATCAGGCAGCCTGCCGTAACACAGGCTGAAGGGCACCTTCACAAGGCCGATTCCGGTCTGCCTTTTGGTCCGGACCACGAAATACCTTGGCAAGCCGTGGCGGGCCCGATTAAAATAATTGTGAGAAAAACTTCTTCAAAACCGGAGAGCCGGGGTTTCCGGTTCCACTTTCCGGGAGAGACCGGTAAGCGGTCGTGAAATCCGACTTTCCGCTCCCAACAAGTCGATTATAAAAGGAGAGATATGGAATTTAAACCGCTCCTCGGCTTGGTTATCGGCGGTGCCCTAGGCTGGCTGGTGGGATACTTCGGCCGTTGCCTGGGCGGCACCACCTGAGGCCTGACTGCCAATCCCTGGTCAGGGATGGTCCTCGGCGCCCTGCTGGGCTTTTTGCTGATGCGCTTTTAGCACCTTGCCTTAAGCGGGCCTGGAATAAAGTTCCGGCTCTTCCAGCCGGAAATGGCTTCTTAAATTTGAGGAACCTCAATCCGGCGGTGGCTTCGCCCCCCTTCCCTTGCTTTCCGGGACCCATCAGCCGGGACTCTCCTTATGTCACTATGAATCTGCTCCAGGAAATTAAGGCCCTGGCCGAGGCCCAGGCCCCGGAACTCTCGGCCCTGCGGCGGGACTTCCACCAACACCCGGAGCTGTCCCATTGCGAGGAGCGCACTGCCCGAGTGGTGGCCGACTACCTCGCCGGACTGGGTTTGGCAGTCCAGACCGGCATCGCCGGTCACGGGGTGGTGGGGCGCCTGATCGGTGCCCGTCCCGGCCCCGTGGTGGCCTACCGAGCAGATATGGACGCCCTGCCGGTCACGGAACGGGTGGACGTCCCCTGGCGCTCCCGGGTGGACGGCGTGATGCATGCCTGCGGCCATGATTTTCATATGAGCATCGCCCTGAGCGCGGCCCGGTTGCTCACCCGCCTCCGGAACCGTCTGGCCGGGGAATACCGCTTTATTTTCCAGCCGGCGGAGGAAGGGCCTCCTCAGGGCGAAACCAGTGGAGCCCTGGGCATGGTTAAGGCCGGGGTCCTGGACAACCCCCCGGTGGCAGCCATTTTCGGACTCCATGTGGCCCCTACCCTGGATGTGGGGCAGGTCCGGTATTGCCCTGATGTGGTGATGGCCGGCTCGGATCATCTGATCCTGACCATTGAAGGAAAGTCAGTCCACGGGGCCACGCCTTATCGGGGCATTGACCCCATTTTAGTCAGTGCCCAGGCCCTCACCCAGATCAAAGCCGCCCTCACCCAGGAGCTGGACACCCGCAGCCCCGTGGTCCTTACCTTCGGAAAAATTCAGGGAGGTAGCCGCTTCAATATCCTGGCCGACCGGGTGGAGCTGGAAGGAAGCTTGCGCTATCTGGCGGAAACCGTACGGGAGAAGGTGCTTGTCGTCCTCCGCCGGCATCTGGCCGGGCTGGCCAAAGCCAGCGGCGCCAAAATTGACCTGGCCACCCGCTCCATCTACCCTGTGCTGAAAAACGATCCCCGCCTGACCGGCCGGGCTGTGGAAATATTCCGGCGTCTGTTCGGTGCCCGGCGGGTCAAACTGCACCTGCCGGCTATGGGCAGTGAGGATTTCGCCTATTTTGCCCAAAAGGTGCCGGCCTTCTATTTCTTTCTGGGGGTGCGCACCCCGGGAACCAAGGGCCAGGCCCTGCACTCCCCGGAGTTCAACCCTGATGAGGCGGCCCTGCCCTGGGGCCTGAAGGCCGCGGCCGCCCTCCTCACCCTGGCCGTTGCCGAACAGCCAAGCCGTGCTTAAAGATTTTCCTGCACCACAAAATAATTGAATTTCCGCCCTGTTTAGCGCCGACTCCCGGAGCCTGAAGGACATTAGGGCACCCAGATTGTAAAGCTTGCCCGGGTGCCGACAGTAGGCTTTACCATCGCCCACAACATCAAAGGCCAGGTGAGGCGGCTGGGTGGGTGAAGCCAAGTCCGGTGTTCGGCCACCCTTCCGCCCTAAGCCTCCCATTTTCCCGGTTGAGCTTCAGGCACGATTATTTGCTCCAGCCGGTGCAGCAGGTCCTCCAGCTCGGCTTGGCTTTCAAACCCCACGCTGAAGGCATCCAGGCAGTCAAGGCCCAGAACAAACTGCAGGGCGGCCTCCAGGCGCCGGGCCAGCAGGCCGCAGCCCAGGATTTTCATGGCCACAATGCCCTTCCCGGCTCGGTGCGCGCTCTGCAGGAGGGGCACCACCTCCCTGGGGGCACCGTCCATGTGGCAGCCGGCATAATTGAGGCGGGCCATGATGACGTCGGTCCAGGGGATGGCAGCCGCTTTCTGCAGCGCCGCCAGGCTGTGGCAGGAGACCCCGTGGGCCCGGATGATCCCCTTTTCCTTGGCTTGGGCCAGAAATTCCAGGGCCTTCCAGTATTTCCCCTCCCAATCGGCCTCGGTCAACCCGTGCAACAGCAGAATGTCAATATAGTCCGTGTCCAGTTCCTGGCGGAATCGGTCCACATCCTGGCGAATCCCCGCCGGGTCCCGCCCGGTGATTGACTTGGTCAGGATTACCACTTCTTCCCGCCGGATCTGCTCCAGGGCCTTTTTGAAAAAGGGGTGGGAGCCGTATTGGTCCGCGGCATCCCAAAAAGTTATCCCCCGTTCGTAGGCCCGGAGAATGAGGGAGGTGAAGGCCGGCAAGCCCAGCCGAGTCTGCCGGGACTGCTGGCCGCCTCCGTTGGTGCCCGAACCGATGGCCAGCCTGGACACCTCTATCCCGGTGCCGCCCAGCACCACCCGATCCGCGGCGCTGAATGTTCTCCGGCCTGTGGTCATGCCTGCATAGTTCCTTGATGGACAGGGAACCGGCGTTTTGTCAGCCTTTATGGCCGCACCGCTTCTGCCAGTCCCGCCGCCTAAGCCGCCGGCGGATGGCGGTCATAAATGACCTGCCCCTCGGCTATTCTGGCGGTCCGGGAAAGCTGGTGTGCCTTGACCCGTTTTTCGTCCAGAATGTGAATGACCTGAATGCCCCGGGCCAGGAGATAGTCGGACAGCAGCAGCCGGTGGCACTTCTGCGGCGGGGTTTCCGCACACATAAAACACAAGGTCCCCTGGCTGGCCAGACGGAGCAGCTCCGCTACGGCTTCGGCAAAGGCTGAGGTATGCATATAATCGGCATAGTTGCGGAACCCGGGGCTGGCCAGCGCGGTGTGGGGCGAGCGCTCCCCCAGGCCGCTCTTTCGGTAGCCTCCCAGGCCGGGCAGCCATACATACCGGATGCCCCTGCTGGTCAAGGCCTGCTCCAGGGCCTCCCGGCCAAAGTGTGGATGGCGCCGGGAAGAGGGATATGAGCGGATATCCGCCAGGATCTGGATGTGAAATTTCTCCAGGAGAGCCAGAAAGGCCTCCAGGGTCCTGGTTCCGTGGCCCATGGAATAAATTTGCTTCATGCTTTGCGGTTGCCGTCAGCTCGCCGGCAAAACCCGGGCAAACCAGTCGGGGGTTGAGGCCTTGACTCCTGCCCCCTCACCCTTCCCTCTCCCCCCAGGGGGAGAGGGGAAAAAGAGAGTTTGGTAATACTCTATCCCTTAATGCCGTTAAAACAAATTGTGCCCCCTAAAGTAGTGACAGGGATGCTCTCCCTTTTAACTCTCTTTGCCGGGGGACAAAGGCTTTCTGCGCTAATAACATCAATGAAATTAAATTCAGGGCACCGAGGGCCGAGGAGCTGTTTTTTTTAGGCTTTAGTTTAATTTTAACCACCCGGAAGCACTGAAGCCAAATGGCCGCGGCCCGCAAGTCACCGCGGCCCGAGTCCATAGATAATAACGCCGGAAACAAATCTTGAGGAAAGAAAAATCCAGGCAGGTGGCGGCCAGCAGGGGCGCCTTAAGATGGAGGAAGCGGGCTACTGCTCCGCCTTCTGGGCCCGGGC
>JAFDHU010000324.1 GCA_019308625.1 Deltaproteobacteria bacterium | reverse complement strand
ACACGGCCGGGGCCACGGCGAGGGCGAGGAGAAAAAAGAACCTTCCTCAGACGGCGGGCATCAGCATTAGCCGCTTCCGACATAACCTGAAAAGAGGAGAACCCGCATGTACCCCCTCAACCTCAGAGTGGTCACCTGGTCCCTGGCCTCTTTCACCCTGGTAAGCTATCTGGTATGCGTGGCCTATGGGCTTATTGCTCCGGAGAGCCTGCATATGCACCGGTTCTTAGAAATTGTCCTGCCTGGTTTCACCTGGCTGACCCTGGGGGGTTTCCTCATCGGCTTGGTGGAGAGCTTCTTGTACGGTGTGTATGCTGGGCTGGTGTACACGCCCATTTATAACTTTTTCCACCGGAGGTGGGGAACTCTGGTCTAGCCAGCGACTTTCTCCGAGCCCAAGCAGGTTCTGCACTCGGCAGATTGCCGGGACGTATCCGCTGTCACTGACAGGGAAGCAGGTAAAATGAATCGGTTCCGCTACTTCAAAAGATACCGTCGGATCATCGCCACCCTGATGCGTCACGGCTTCGGCTGGCTGGTGGTGGAGGCGGGTCTGGGGGGCCTGGTGCCCTTCCACTGGGGCTTATTCGGCCACGCCCGGCGTCAGGAACGCTACACCGGCCCGGAACACCTGCGCCTGGCCTTTGAAGAACTGGGCACCACCTTCATCAAGCTGGCCCAAATCCTGAGCACCCGGCCCGACCTGATCTCTCCAGCCTATGCCGAGGAATTCACCAAGCTCCAGGACCAGGTGCCCCCGCTCCCTTTTGACCAAATGGAAGCAGTCCTGAAAGAGGAGCTGGGCCCCGATTATGGGGAGCGCTTCGCGGCTTTTGACCCCGAACCCATGGCCTCCGCGTCTATTGGCCAAGTCTATCGGGCCATCCTGAAAAACGGCAAAGCGGTCATTGTAAAGGTGCAAAAGCCCGGCGTCCGGGAGACCGTGGACCAGGATCTGGCCATCCTGGAAAATCTCATTCGCCGCCTGAGTCAGCGGGCCGAGTGGGGGAAGACCTATGATCTGGAGGGTGTGTTCGAGGAGTTCTCTTTTTTCCTCAAAAACGAGCTGGATTATGTCCGGGAGGGCCAAAACGCCGATCGCTTCCGGGTCATGTTCCGGGATGATCCCCGCCTCTTCATCCCGACGATTTACTGGGATTGCTCCACCGCCAGGTTGCTGGTGATGGATGAAGTGAAAGGCATCAAGGTGAATGAGCTCTCCGACGACACCTCCCTGCCGGTCTCCCGCCACCGCCTGGCCGTAACCGCGGTGGAAGCGGTATTCAAGGAAATCTTTGAGCACGGTTTTTTCCACGCCGACCCCCATCCGGGGAACTTCGTCATCCGGGCGGACGGCTCCCTGGGCCTCATGGATTTCGGCCTGGTGGGCTTCCTGGAGGAAAAGGAGAGGGCATCCTTTCTGCGTTTCTTCTATGCCCTGGTCAAAGGCGAGGCGGAAGAAATGATTGACGCCCTGTGGGACATGGGCATCACCGGGCCCTACGCCACAAGGCCGGCCTTGAAACGGGACCTGAACCACCTGGTTTTTCAGTTCCGGGAAAGCTCCCTCAAGGAGTTGGCCGCCCGGGATATGCTCCGGGAAATTATGGCCATTGCCTACCGGCGGCAACTGCATTTCCCGGCGGATCTGGCCCTGCTGTTCAAGGTGCTGGCCATGAGCGAGGGCCTGGGGGCCATGCTGGACCCTGAATTCAAGCTTTTCGCCTTCGCCGAAGGTTACCTGCGGGAACAATACCGCGCTTTGTTTTCGCCTGGAAAAATCGCCCGCCAAGTGGAAGAGGATATGGTGAACCTAGTCCAGTTGGGTAGGGGTCTGCCCCACCGCCTGTCCCATCTCCTGCAAAGAGTGGAACAGGGCGACCTGCAATTCACCCTGAAGCATGAAGGGCTGGAGAAGGAATCGGAAAAGATTGCCCGGGCCCTCAACGCCCTGACGGTAAGCATAATCCTGACCCTGTTTCTCATCGCCGTGGGCATCTATATCCTGGCCGGCCATTTCATGGGCTTTGATTATATCTGGGTCAATATTCTCCTGGGCCTGATGGTGGTTACCGGTTTTATCAGCCTGAAGATTCTTTTTCATTTCTGGCGCGGCCGCTAACCGAATGGTACCACCGC
>JAFDHU010000015.1 GCA_019308625.1 Deltaproteobacteria bacterium | reverse complement strand
TGCTGGATGTCGGCCGGCTGAACGCCGCGGTCAGGCAGGCAGCCGGGAAGGGCGAGGATTGGGTTAGGGACGCAGTCCTGGTGGCCTTAAGGTTCACCGGCACCGGGCTCAAAGGCCACACCAAAATCATCCGGGTCCACACACCCCCGGAGCGGCGGGATGCGGCCGTCATCACTGTCAGCGAGTCCGGCTATCTGGACGATGCCACCGGCGGCGAGCGCTGGCGGCTGTGGCTGAAAAAGGCGCCGGACGGCACCTGGATTATCCGGCGGGCCCTGTGGGCCTGGCTGTGCGAGCGCCCCGGGCACCGGTTTTACTCCGCGGAACCCTGCCCCTGAGACCCAGGCCGGGAAAATTTTAGAAAGGGTGCAAAAATCCGGCTTCGGGGTCGCGGCCTGCTCCAAGCACAAAAAAGGGTTGCGCCTCCCGCAACCCCTTGATTTTCCTGGTGGGCGGTGCTGGATTTGAACCAGCGACTTCCACCGTGTGAGGATGGCACTCTACCCCTGAGTTAACCGCCCGTACGTCATTCTATAAAATAATCTAAAATATTTTCTTTGACAACCCCCAAACCCGGTTTTCGGGGAGTTCCGCAGGCGTTTAGGTGTCCTTTAAGACTACCAGGTGAAACTGCCGTCCTCGGCCGGTTTCCTGGCGGATGATCTCTCCGGCCAAGTCAACCAGGCGATCCCGGGCATCAATCAGATGGGTGTCGCTGGTGGCCACGGCTCCTGGAAAGCCCAGCAGTTCCTGCTCCGGGACCGGCACGGCCCGGGCCTCCACTGCCAGGCCGGTGGCGGCGAAGACTTCCCGGGTGTGCCGGGCCAGCTCGCCGCTTTTGCTCATGGGGGCGTCGTAAAGCACGGTCACTGGCCCCGGCTGGTGCCTTTGCAGATAAGCAGCCAGTAACTCCAGGGCCAGTTCCGTGTCCCGGGAGGCCCGGAAGGCCCGGGAAAGCTCGGCCACATCCCGGACAAAGCCATCGTCGGCCAGGACCAGGGGCCGGCCCCGCAGGGCGCTCTCCAGGGTAATGAGGACATTGTGGCCGTCCACCGCCAGGGCCAGGCCGCTGATCTCCTCCAGGTGCTGGAGCTTGGCCTGCCGGGCCCGGGCTGCCACCGCAGCAAACACCCCCCGGTGCAGCATCTGGCGGGCAGTGCGGGAAAGATTGTAGCGGTTGCCCACTAGCGTCAAGCTGGCCGCCCGGGGATAGCCCCGGTCAAGCAGGTAGCGGAAATCCGCCGCAGCCTGTTTTAGGATGGCCTGGTGGGGCAAAGGAGTGGCGCGAGTCACGGGCCTGCTCAACTAATGAGGTATTGCAGACATTTTTTGGGAGAGGGGGCCAGGGGTCGCGGACCCCTGCTCTCCCAAACCCACTCCCCCAACCCCTTGCCGGGGGTTAGGAGGGGAGTTTGAGGGGAGGGCCGGGGGATTGGCAATCCCCCGGCTCTCCCCTCATCAAACCGACCAAAGTTATCTTCAAACCGCCTCAGGCCCGCAGGTGTTCCCGGGCCAGCTTTTCGCCCAGGGCCCGGGCCCGATCCAGTTCCTCCGGATCCGGGATATATCTGACCTGGAAGCCCTCGTGCACCACCCGGAGCTGCATGGCCTCCAGCTCCCGGTTGATCAGGCTCACGGCCTGGCCGCTCCAGCCGTAGGAACCGAAGGCCATGGCCGCCTTGTTTTTGGGCTTCAAGCCCTTGAGATAGGTGAGGAACTCCCCTACCGAGGGAAATATGTTGTTATTCAGGGTGGGAGAGCCGAGGCAAAGCAGCCCTGCGTCCAGCACCTCGGTGACAATGTCGCTGTAGTGGATGCTGCGCAGGTGATGGAGCTGGGCCTCCGCGCCGGCGTCCATCAGTCCTTCCACCAGAGCCCGGGCCAGCTTTTCGGTGCTGTGCCACATGGTGTCATAAATCACCAGCCCTTTGGCCGTGGCGATGCCGGCCGCCCACTTCTGATAGGCCTCCAGCACCCAGGCGGGATTTTTGTAAATCAGCCCGTGGTCCGGGGCAATCATCTTGAAGCTTAAACCCAGTTCGCCGATTTTTTTGAAAAGCTGGGTGATCAGGGTGCCCATGGGCATGAGGATGTTGGCGTAGTATTTCTTGAGCTGGTGGGCATAGCCCGGCGGATGATCAGGCAGCCGGTCATCAAAGCGCTCGCTGGAGGCATAGTGCGCCCCGAACGCGTCGCTGGAAAACAGGAGCTGCTCCTCCTTGAGGAGGGTCATCATGGAATCCGGCCAGTGCAGCATGGGAGTCTCCAGAAACATCAGGGTGTAGCGCCCCAGCGACAGCTCGGTGCCGGTCTTTACTTCCTGAAAAGGCCAGTCTTCCTTGAAGTGCCGGGTCAGATCAATTCTGCCCCGGGGGGAGCAGAAAATCTTTTGCGGCTTGACCCGCTGCAGGGTCTCCGGCAACCCCCCGGAATGGTCCATCTCCACGTGGTTGGAGATGATGTAGTCAATCTTTTCCGGGTCCACAATCTCGGAGATCCTGGCCATCATCTCCGGGACAAAGCCTTTTTTCACTGTGTCAATGAGGGTGATTTTTTCGTCCACAATCAGGTAGGCATTATAAGTGGAGCCGGCATCGGTGAGATAGCCGTGGAAATCCCTGATGCCCCAATCTATGGCCCCGACCCAGTAAACGCCGGGAACTAATTCAACTTTCATCCGCTACCTCCCGAAATAGTGCAGTACTCGGCCGCTTTGGTGTCCGTCCCGGATTTGGCGGAGTTGTTGGCCTGTGGTAAACATAATTCCTGGTTAACCGCGGGGGAAGAGCAGCAGTTCAAAAAAATTCGGTTTCCAGCCTTAGCCTCCAGCCGGAAACCGAAAAACCCGCAGCCCCGGACGGTCCTTACAAGCCTTCCCTGGCCAACTCCTCCAAGAGGGCTTTCTGCTTTTTGGTGAGGGTGGCCGGAACATCCACGATAATGCGCACGTACTGGTCTCCCCGCTCTTTGCCTTGGCCTCGGGGCAGGCCATAGTTTTTCAGACGCATCTTGGTATGACTGGCCGTGCCCGGAGGCACCTTCAGGCTCATGGTCTTGCCATCCAGGGTGGGCACCGTCACCTTGGTACCCAGAGCCGATTCCGTCAGCTTGATGTGCCGGTCCACATAAAGGTCGCAGCCGTCCCGCTTGAAGACCGGATGCTCCACCTCCTTCAGCTTGACATACAGGTCCCCCGGCGGCCCCCCGAAGGGGCTGGGGCGCCCTTTCTCCGCCACCCTAAGCTTTTTGCCGGGCAGGGTCCCGGGGGGAATCTTCACAGTCACCCGCTCCACTTGGCCGTTGCGCTGGAAACTGATGAGCTTCTCCGTGCCGAAGGCCATCTCATGCAAGGTGATGGGCACTTCCACTTGCAGGTCCTCCCCCTTTACAGACGGCTTAGCCGCGCCGGTCTTGAAGATGTCCGGACCGAACTGAAACACCCGGGTGCGCCCCGACCGGGAGCAAGAACCGGTGCGGCCGAACCCGAACAGGCGGCTGAAAAAGCTGTCGGAGATACCCAGGTCAAAGATGTCGCTGAAATCAAAGCCCCGGAAAATGTCTTCCTGGGAGAACTTGGCCCTGAAGGCCTGGGAGCCGTAAGCATCGTATTCCCGGCGCTTCTCCGGATTACTCAACACGGCATAGGCTTCGCTGATCCTCTTGAACTGCTCCTCGGCCTCCTTCTTGTTCCCCTTGGCCCGGTCTGGATGGTACTTCTGGGCCAATCTCCGGTAGGCTTTCTTGATTTCCTCCTGAGTGGCGTTCTTGCTCACTCCCAAGATTTTGTAATAATCCGTTTCCGCCATAGAACTTTTTCACAACCTCTGATAAGAATAACTTACACACTAATTATAAAAAGTGTGGTGCTTTTGTCAAGGTATTGATTATAGTAACATTTTTAATTTATTGATAATTTTGCTCTGAGTCCGGGAATCTCCTTGATTAATTTCACGCCTTATGATAACAATCACAAACGACAAAAATCCGGTCGTGGGCAGTAGCGGCGTGGATTGGGTACAGCAGGTAATATCCTACTCCCAGGAGGTTCAGCATGACAGCTTTAATCGGCGGGCTGGTGGCCGTAGCGCTGGGTTTGATCGGTTTGGGCTTGTGGTGGCAGCACTTTCTCCACCTGCTGGCCGGCGGCGTTCCTCTTCTGCTTCTCTTGGGGGGCGCCCTGGCAGTTTATCTGGGCTTTGAGGAAGCCAAGGACAAATTTTTCAAGAAGCCCGAAACCCCGGCCTACGAGTCTCCCAGGGTCTCGGAGGCCGAGGTGGAAAAATATAAAGCCGAGGTGGAGCGGTTAAAGTCGGAAATAGAGGAACTGAAAAAGAAGCAGCAGCCCAAAAAGGCCGCCAAAGCCGAATAGGCTCGGCGGCAGCCGCAGGGAAGTTACTGCCCCGGTCCCCTCCCAGGGTCCGGGGTTATTTCTCCTGAGACCACCCGGATGAGCCTTCCGGCCGGCTGTTCCACCAGCAGGGCCCCCTCCTCGTCCACTTCCACCGCCCGGCCGCAAATAAGCCGGTCTCCCTGACGCACTTGCACCTCCTGCCCCAAAGTGACATTATGCTCCCGCCACTCTCGAAGAATGGCGGGAAAGTCCCGGGCCAGAAAGCGCTCATAGAGGGCCTCAAATTCCTCCAGCCAGGCCCGGAGAATGGCCACCCGGGAAAAGGTCCGGCCGGCGGCCAAGCGCAGGGAGGTGGCGATGTCTGCCAAATCCGGGGGAAACCCGGCGTTGTTAACGTTCAGCCCCCAGCCCACCACCAGGTAGCGGATACGGTCGCTTTCCGTTTCCATTTCCGTAAGCACCCCCGCCACTTTTTTGCCGTCCAGCAGCAGATCATTGGGCCATTTGATGTCGGGGGTCAGACCCGTCGCCCGCCGCACGGCCCGGACTCCGGCCACCGCGGTGGTGAGGGTGAGGGCCGGCATCTCCGTGGGCGGCAGGTTTGGTCGCAGCACCAGGGAGACATAGAGGCCCACGCCGGGGGGGGACAACCACTGCCGTCCCAGGCGCCCCCGGCCGGCCTGCTGGCCTTCCGCCGTCACCAGAGTCCCCTCCGGCGCGCCCCCGGCCGCCAGCTCCTTGGCCAGGTCGTTGGTGGAGCCAATCACCTCAAAGTGATGGAGGGGGCCTCGCAGCCTCCGGGTGGCCAGACCGGGGAGGACTTCCTCAGGCAAAAGCTTGTCCGGCACGGCCAGCAGGCGGTAGCCCTGGCGGGGCGCGGCGGCAATCTCATAGCCCAAGGCCTTGAGCCGGTTGATGCGCTTCCACACCGCAGTGCGGCTCACCCCCGTCACCGCGGCCAGGCTCTCCCCGGACACCGGCGTCCCGCCAGCCTTCAAGGCTGCCAGGATGGCGACCAGACCGGGGTCTGCAGCTTCATGGTCAGAGAAGGACATGGGTAATGGCAGGGCTGGCTCCCTTATCTTCATGAATAAAGTAATCGCCACTTGGCTGGCGGGATTGGCCCCAGACGGGCCTCCAGGCCCGACATCGGTATGGCTGATGAAGGCCTACTTGCCTGGGGGCGCAGGCAGGCGATGGCGTTCCAAAAAGTGACGCTTCAGGGAATTGTTGTAAAGCGCGGCTCCCAGCAGGGCACCCACCAGGATGCCTACCAGGGCCGCGGTGGGAGTGGGGGACACCAGCAAGGCGATGCACAACCCGGTAAGTCCGTAGGCCAAAGGAATATAAATCTGGGCGGCGCTGGTCTGGCAGGCCGGCACCAGGGCAATCATCAGGGCCACGGCCAGCGCCTTGGTTCCCCATCCCGGCTCCCGCTTGTCCCGCCGCCTCAGCATAACTAATTATGCCCCAGACCGCTGACAAATACAAGCCCGCCTATGGACCCGGCAAATTGAGATGGACGGTTTTGCCTTTTCCTGGCCGAGGCTCACCGTAGGCCGGTTACGCTAAGACTTACTTTTACTAAGCAGATAGTGGCCGATTTGGTTTTAACCTGGGTTGCGAGTTTAAATTATTACCCGGAGCGTAAGTGATTTTTTTGGCATTCTGAGGCCCCTTGGAGCCCGAACCACCTAGACCCTTCGCCTTCGGCTCAGGGTGACAAAGTGATATCTTCTGCTTCCGGCAGCTAAAACTGAAAACTGATTATTGAAAACTGATTACTGATTAATGGTCACTGATCACTAACTTACCATCGCTGCCACAGGGCCCAGGCAAAAATCAGGCCTAGGCCCAGATGCAGGGCCAGAGTCAGGCGGCAGAGCAGGGCGATGCGTCTTTCATCATAATATGCCCGGCGCTTGATGAGCTCCTGATTGACCAGAGCCAAGGCTAGTAGGCCCCACAGGGCCCAGCGGGCCGGAAGTTCCCCCGCCGGGAAAAACAGGTAAAAAACCAGGGCGATGATGGTAAGAATATTGATGATGGTGAACAACAAACCGGTGCCCGGGGGGCTGAGACGCTCGGCTAGGCTGAAGCGGGCCGGCTGGGACTTCCGGGCGGGCTCAGGCATGCCGTGAAGCAAAAATACATTAAAGGCCGCCAACGACAAGGGCACCCCGTAAACCAGGATTTCCGTAATCAGGTGTCGGCACTGCAGATAATAGCCGGCTGTCACCGGCAGCAGGCCAAAACATAGGGCTCCCGCTGCTTCAAACCAGCCCCGCTTGTACCACTGCAAGGGCGGGGCAAAACAGAAGTAGCCGGCCAAGGCGCCGGCGCCTCCCAGGGGAATGGTCCACACACCGGTGTCCAGAAGAAATTGCAGGACCACGCCGGCCAGCGCCGCTGTTCCCAGGAACAGGTAGGCCCACCTGTCCCAGCCCCAAGCCGGCCGGTGCTCGCAACTGGGCCAGCGTCCCACCTGATAGGCGTAGGCCTCTCGCCCGGCCAGTGCGGCCAGCAGGAGGCCAGCGTTGCCCACCAGCCCCAGGATAAACGCCGTCCAACGGACAGAGTAACCCGCGGCCCCGGCCAGCAGCGTCCCCACTACATAAGGTAGCAGTCCGGCCACCACCAGGATAACATGCAACATCAAGGCGGACATGACATTCTGATTTTTTATGGCAGAACCGGGTCCGGGTCAAGGAAATTCCCCCCGGGGGAAAGAGCCCAGGGGATTGACTTGCGCCGGAGGGCAGTGATATAAACAATTCCTGAGGGCCGTTAGCTCAATTGGTAGAGCAAGTGACTCTTAATCACTAGGTTCGGGGTTCGAGTCCCTGACGGCCCACCAAGAAAATCAAGGGGTCGGCGAATATGGCCAGCCCCTTTTTCTTGCCCTTGGTGGGAGGCTTAGGGAAACTTCACTTAACCTACCTCCCTCATGCTCGGGCGACCATCCGTGGTGTCCAAGACCGCGTTTCTGGTCCCGGCCTCCGCGTTTTAAATCTTTAAGAAGCCTTCGCCCCACCCCGCGGATTCCTTCCCCATCAGGAAACTTACGGGCCGATGCCTGATAAAGTTCTTGACAACTCAAAGATAACCGTCATATAGATTTTCGAGAAGCTAGGGGAAAGAACCCCCCGGAGCATTTCCACCGGCCCAGACTGAAACTATTAAGCCACGAAGGCTTGGCCACCTGAAGGCGGCCCTTCGTGGCTTTTTATTTTGGGGAGCAAACCCCCAAAAACAGGGAGGACGACCGTCCCTGGCCCGGAAGCAAGTCGTCCTCCCCGAGACCGCGTTATCCTGACAGCGGCCTCATCTCCTCCTCTACCAAAGGCGGGGCCCGCTGTCAAAAGACCAGACGGGGAGGAGAAGAAAGTTATGGGGATATGGCAATGGGGGAAGGTCTTGCTCCTGGTGGGCCTCCTGCTGAGCCCCGGGGTCTCGCCGGGCTGGGCGGCAGACCAGCCTCCGGCTTCCCAGGAGGAGGACCAAAAAGCAGTTTCCCAGGAAGAAAAGCAGGAAGAAGAACCGGAGAAGCTGCCGGCCATTGAAGTGGTGGGGGCTCTGGAAACCGCCCCCACCGGCACGGTAGTCCTGCCGGAGGAGATGGCCATCAGTCCCGTGCAAAATCTTTCCGGCTACTTTGAGGAACTCAGCGGTGTTGATTTGACCCGCAGGTCCATCCTGGGAGAGAAGAACCGCCAGGTCCAAATCCGCGGGTTGGATGAATCCCGTTATCAGGTTTATCTCAATGGCCGCTCCCTGAAAGGCTCCGGGGTCTACGGCGGTTATTTCATTGACTGGTCCACCTTGTCGCTGGCTGGCATTGAACGGGTGGAAATTATCCGGGGGGCCCAATCGGCGGAGTACGGCAACACGCTGGGGGGCATCATCAAAATCACTACGGCCAAAGGCAGCAAGAAGCCCAAGCTGGCTGTGGATGCCAGCTACGGCAGTTGGGATACGCAAAACTACCGTCTGGCTCACTCCGGCAGCTACGGCCCGGTAGGATATTCCCTGGCGGCCAGCTTTGGCAAAAGCTCGGGATACTTGCGGAACAATTTCATCGGCTCGGCCACAAACGTTCTGGGCAGCTTCACCTACCATTGCCCCTGGGACATGAGCATAACCCTGGCAGCCCGTTACAGCGGTCAGGAAACGGGGATGATTGTGGCCAACCGGGAGTTCCTGCCTTTTTTCCGCCCCAACGAACCGCGCAGCGACGGCGATATGCTGTTTGGGCCGTGGGCGCCCTTCTGGGGGTTCAAGCCCGGCCCCGGTGGCGGTCCGGGCTTTGATTACGGCGACAACAGCTTCGTGCACCGCCAGCGCTTTGACCTGGATCTGGAGGTGAAGCAGAAGCTGTGGCGGGGGGAAGTGGAAGGCCACCTGTTCTACTTCCGGACTTGGCGGCGGGACAAGTTCTACGCTCTCAACAATTCGGAACTGCTGGTGCTGGAACGCCACAGTGTGGATGAAAACACTTGGGGGTGGAATCTCAAAATGCACCAGACCATAAGCCGGGTACGCCTCGGCTTCGGTTTGGAAGGCAATTACTATGGCTACGGGGCCCTAACCAATGACTTTTTTAATCCTGCCTATTTTCGCTTCCCTCCGAGCAGCAGTCCGGCCAACAAGGACGCCCAGAGGATTCACGGCGGTTTTGTGGATGCCCTGATTCCCCTGGCAAGCTGGGCCGAACTTTATCTGGGATTGCGTTATGACCATTACGTAGCGCCTAGTCAGGACCAAGTGAAAGGCATCCGCAAGGACTATCTCACTCCCAAAGGCACCCTGACCTTTCGTCCCACCGGCAGCACGGAAGCTTACCTTTCCATTAATTTCGCCACCCGGTTTCCCACTCTCCCGGAATTTTACTGGTTTGGGGCCGGCTACCAGCCCCCCCATCGGGCAGGGAGTCTGTCGCCGGAGTACGGCATGCAGTACGAGGCCGGCGTCACCCAGAAGCTACCCTTCAATTCCACGCTTCGGGTGCGAGGTTATTACTATGACATTAATCAATACATCCGCACGGTGTTCGGCTTTCGCCCCAGCCGGGTGGTCTACAACCTTGATCATGTGAAGCTGCGCGGGGTGGAAGTGGAAGCCCAAACTGCCCTGCCCTATCATCTCTTTGCCTTTGCCAACTATACCTGGCAGCAGACCAGCACCAGCCCTGACCCCCTGGGGGGCGACGTCCGGGAGCTGCCCGAATTTCCGGAACATAAATTAAATTTCGGCTTGAAATACCAGAATCCCAAGGGGGCTCAGGCCAAGGTCTATGTGCGTGTGGTATCCAGGCGCGCTGAGCCCAAGGTCCAGGTGAATTTTTTGAATCAGGTCACGGGGGTGATCCTGCGGCCCATGAAGGGGTTCTTTACCATCAATCTGGAGGGACGCTACCCTGTAGTCAACTGGATGGGGTTCACCGGTTATCTTTACGGCGGGGTGCACAACCTGACCGGGGAGTTTTACGAGGAGAGCGCCGGCTTCCCCTTGCCCACCCAGACTTTCTACGGCGGGGTCCAGCTCCGTTACTGAGTATGGCGTTCAAGGAGGAAAACCTATGATCCTCAAGCCTGTCAAGCGCATGGCCTACCTGCCTATGCCGGTGGCCTTCATTTCCACCCTCAGCGCAGATGGGGTTCGCAATATTGCCCCGTATTCTTGTCTGATGCCAGTGCTCCGGCCTCTGGACCTGGTTTGCCTAGCCTCAGCCCTAAAGCGGGATACCTTGAACAATATCCGGGCCACCGGAGAATTTGTCATCAATCTGGCCGGATTGGACCTGGCGGACAAAGTGATTCCCACCGCCCGCTACAGTCCCCCTGAGGCGGATGAATTTCTCCTGGCCGGTCTGGAGGAAAAGCCCTCGGTGCAGGTGAAAGCTCCCGGCATCCAGGGATGTTACGCCTGGATGGAGTGCCGCCTCTACAAAGAGTACGCCGAAGAGGAGTACGTGTTGATTGTGGGCCAAGTGGTGCATTTGGAGGTGGCGGACGCAGTTTACCTGCCGGACGGTTCCCTGGATGTGGAAAGAGCCCGGCCGCTGCTGATGGCGGGCAGCGATAAAGGCATGAAGTACTGTACTGTCCGGGAGGCCCACCGTTTTGAGCCCTATGGGGCCCTGTTTCCTGGCGGCAAGGATCCGGTGGCGGCCGGATTCCAGGAATAATGGTCAGGAGGAAAAAGAGGACTAACTTGGTCGCCCTGAGCGCCAGCGAAGGGTCCAGATGTTCCAGCCCTTTGAAGGCCTCAAAATGACAGGAAAGCAAACAGTCTTAAGCTCGGAGCCATAATTTTCCCGGGAAGGAGCCGCATCATGCACGAATTTGCCGAGGCCCGCAAGGCCATTGAAGCCATGATCAGGAGTGACGACCTGCCAGGTCTGCTCCGGCAGACGGAATATCTGCATGGTCACCTCTGCCCCTACGTCAGCCTGGGGGTCAAGGCCGGTCATTATGCCATGAAGACCCTGGAGCGGGAAAACATCGGGATGGAGGAAATCATCGCCATTGTGGAATGCAACAATTGTTTCACAGACGGCATCCAAGTGGTCACCGGCTGCACCTTCGGGAACAATTCCCTGATTTTCAAAGACCTGGGCAAAACCGCGGTGACCGTGGCCCGCCGGGAGGACGGGCAGGCGGTGCGCCTGGCGCTGCGCCCGGATTATACGGAGCAGATGCTCTCCCGTTACCCTGCTGCCGGCCCTTTGTTCCAGAAGGTCATAGTGGATCGCCAGGGCTCACCCGAGGAAATCCATCGTTTCCAGCACCTCTGGCCCGCCATTTCCAAAAAAGAGTTGGAAGTGCCCCTGGAAGAGCAATTTACCATCCGCCGGCTGTCCCTCACTCTGCCTGCCTATGCCCCCATTTTTGCCTCCCAGGTGTGCAGCGTCTGCGGTGAGGCGGTCATGGAAACCCGGGTGCGTCTGCGCCAAGGCAAGCCCCTTTGTCTGACTTGCGCAGGAGAAGACTATTTCATCCTTACCGGCCACGGGATGACCATTACCCGGGATTCCGACCATGACTAAGAGAATTTGGCGGTGGGCTTTCCTGCTCCTTTGGGGGATTGGGTTCGCAGTGTCCCCTTTGACTTGGGCCGCAGAGCCTTCCCCCCGGCCTTACCTTATCGGGGATGCCCAGGGAGACTGGGGATTCCCCTCCCCTTTGAGCCATGCCCCCCGAGGCCCGGGATACCTGCGGGTCTCCTTTCTCTTTGACACCCTGGTCTGGAAGGATGCCCGGGGCTTTGTCCCGGCTTTGGCCCAGAGTTGGGAGTACCAGGCCTCTCCTCCGGCTTATGTGTTCCATCTGCGGCCGGGGGTGCTCTGGCATGACGGCAAACCCCTCACCGCCGCGGATGTGGTCTTCACCGTGAAGTATCTGCGGCGGCATCCCCACCCCTGGGTGGATGTGCAGCCCATCAGCCGGGTGGAGGCGGCCGGGCCCCATACGGTCCGCTTTGTGCTCCGCCAGCCCTATGCCCCCTTTCTGGAGGAGGTGGCCGGCACCATGTTCATCCTGCCCCGGCATATCTGGCAAAAGATTCAGGACCCGGCCCGCTTCCAGGAGCCCCGGGCCACCATCGGCAGCGGACCCTACCGGCTGGCGGAATATCGCCGGGAGCACGGGCTTTATCGGTTGGT
>JAFDHU010000323.1 GCA_019308625.1 Deltaproteobacteria bacterium | reverse complement strand
CTTTACTCCCCTCTCCCCCTATGGGGGAGAGGGGAAGGGTGAGGGGGAATTCTCCAAGATTTCCCCCCACCCTGAAAGCCGAATATCGGAACTAAGGACATAATCGGATAAGTTTATTTACGATTAATCGGCAAAAAAATAAGAGCGTGACCCGACCCCAGATTTTCCCAAAAATTATATATCACTTGGCCGGGGGGTCAAACCCATTCGGCGGGGAGGGGCGGGCCCTCAACCCCGGGAAAAAACGTCGGCGGACAGGGGGAGGCGCTCGCCCTGCTTTAGGAGCTGATAACCCAGGGCCGCCACCATGGCGGCGTTGTCGGTGCAGAGGTGGAGGGGCGGCAGAAAGAGCTCCATGCCGGTGGCTTGGGCTTGCTCCTTGAGGGCCTGACGCAGGCGGCCGTTGGCGGCCACGCCTCCGGCCACCAGGAGCCGCGTGCTGCCGGTGGCCTCCAGGGCCAGCCAGGCCCGGCTCACCAGGCACTCCACCACCGCCTCCTGGAAGCTGGCGGCCAAATCGGCCCGGGAGTGAGGCTCTGCCAGAATTTCCGGGTGTCTTTTCACCAGGTAGGCCACCGCGGTCTTCAGGCCGCTGAAGCTGAAGGTCAGGGGCTCCTCCGGGATGCGGGGCCGGGGCAGGGGATAGGCCTCCGGGCGGCCCTGGGTCGCCAGGGCCTCAATGACCACGCCTCCCGGGTAGCCCAGCCCCATGACTTTGGCCACCTTGTCAAAGGCCTCGCCCGCGGCGTCGTCCCGGGTGCGGGACATGAGCTCCATATCCTGGAAGCTTTTCACGTGATAGAGGTTGGTGTGCCCGCCGGAGACCACCAGGCCCACAAAGGGAAAGGCGGGCGGGGAGTCCGTCAGGAAAATGGCGGCGATATGAGCCTGGAGATGGTGGACTCCGGCCAGGGGCTTTTTCAAAGTGTAGGCCAGGGCCTTGCCCACGGCCATGCCGATGACCAGAGCGCCGATGAGCCCGGGCCCCTGGGTCACCGCCAGGCCGTCCAAGTCTGCCAGGGTGATACCGGCCTGATCCAGGGCCGCCTGGGTCACCGGCAGAATGTTTTCCAGATGGCGGCGGGCAGCGATTTCCGGCACAACCCCCCCGTACTGGGCATGCAGCTCAAACTGGGTGGCCACCACATTGGAAAGGATGCGGCGACCGTCGGCCACCACCGCGGCCGCGGTTTCATCACAAGAGGTTTCCAAACCCAGAATCAGCATCAAGAGAAATTTAACAAGTATTGTGAAGTTTAGGGAGAAATTTTTTCTTCCGGTGTGGGGGTAAAGGGGACTTTGACACGATTTCCGGAAGCATAAGCCCTTGCACTTGTCAATCTGCCTTTTCAATGTAAAGATTAAAGGCCAGATGACAGAGCGCCAGGAAAAAACCAGGTTGACGATGTTCGAGACCAGGGGGTTGGGCTCTCTGCTCATGGTGACTGTATTTCTCTGGCTGGCGGGCGGTGCTTGCCAGCGGCTCCCTCTAAGTCTGACCCCCGCGCCCCAGGCGCCGTCGGAGCTCACCGAAGGGGAGCAGAACCTGCTGGCGGCCGCGGCGGCGGGACGGGTGGGGGACGTGCTGGTGCTGCTGGAGGTGGGGGTCAACCCCGAGGTTGCGGATGAAGCAGGCAGAACGCCTCTGAGGCTGGCGGCCGACCGCCAGCACCTCAAGGTCATGGAAGTGCTGCTGGAGCACGGGGCCAGAGTTGACGCCGAGGACAAAGACGGCCGCACCGCGCTGCTGGAGGCCGCGGCCCGGGGGCGGCTGCCGGTGGTCAAGATGCTGGTGGCGCGCGGGGCCGACCTCAATGCCCAGGACCGGGAGGGCCGGACCGCCCTGATGCTGGCGGCGGCAAACGACCACCTGAAGGTAGTGCGACACCTGCTTAAGCACGGGGCCGATGCGGGAATCAGGGACATCACCCGGCGCACCGCGCTGATGTATGCTGCGGAGCGGGGCCACCTGCGGGTGGTGGAGGCCCTGGTGAAGCGACCGGCCCGCATCAACGCCCGGGACAAAGACGGTTATACCGCCCTGATGCTGGCCGCTCGGAACGGCTATCTGGAAGTCATCAAGGTGCTGCTGTCCCGGGGTGCCGACGCTCACCTGAAAAACAGGTATGGTCTAAATGCCATGAAGATTGCGGAACTTAACAA
>JAFDHU010000322.1 GCA_019308625.1 Deltaproteobacteria bacterium | reverse complement strand
CCGCCCAGAAAACCGAAAACCAAAGAGTTGTCAATCACGCCTCAGCCCCCATCACCAGGTATTCCCTGAAGTATGTTTCAATAGCCTCCCTGACGGCCTCCTTGACGCCTTCCACCAAAACCCGGACATTGATATTGCCGCCCAGCCCGCCCCTGGTATTCGCCTCAATCTGCCGGAGCACCTGCAGGTGGGGGGCCATCGCTTCCGACAGGCTTTCCGATACCTGGGCAATGGGTATGGAAGTCTCCCCGGCGATAATGCCTCTGACCGCCTCATGGGCGGTCACCCCTTTCTCCACCCCAGCCGGGCTCCAGGTGGCGGTCCCGCCGCCGCCGGTCAGGAGCATCCCGATCAGGCCGATGAGGCCCATAAGGGCATTGGCAACCGAGCTTCCCACTTCACCGAACAGTTTGGTGAAACCGGTAATAAGCAACTGTTTCAATTGGTCCATGCCGGGTTTCAAGGCTTGGTTAAACAGGTTTTTGAACAGGTTCCGCAGGGTTGACACCAAATCCCGGCCGCCTTCCGTCAAACTGTCCAAAATGTCAGAGAAACCAGAGGCAACGATGTCGGCATAGCCAGTTATCTGCTCTCCAAAGCGGGCCATGAATTCCCGCTGTCGGGCCAGCAGGCTGTATTCGGCAACCTGCGCCTGAGTCGCCCCCAAACGGACCAGCTCTTCCCTGTTCTTGCGCTGTTCTTCCAATAGCCGGGCGATTTCTGCTTCTTTCTCGGCAATCGGCCCCAGGGCCGCCTCAGCCCGGGCGGAAGTCAGAATATCGGCAATCCTTTCCCGGTTCTCATACTCATCTCTCGACAGCTTCAGGTGCTCTTTCTGGAGGTCAATTTTCTCCCGCAGGGCCTCCCCTTCCAGCTCCTTGAGCCGCATGGCATGCTCAACGGCCAGCTTTTTCAGGGCCAGCTCCTGGGCCTCCGGGCTGATTTTCCCGGCCTTAGCCTTTTCCTCTATTTCCTTCCTGGCCCACTCATAAGCTTCCTTCTCTTTGGCGATTTTCTCGTCAATGAGCTTCAGGGAGGCGTCCGCCTCGGCCTGGGCCATCTCATAAAGAGTCTGATAATATTCCTGCCCGGTTATCCTGCCCTCCGCCAAGGCCAGCTCCAGCTCCGCCTTTTTCCGGTCCTGCTCGGCCCTGAAAATCTGGTAGGATTCCTCCGCCGCCTTCAGCTCCAGCTTCCGCTTGGCCTCCAGGTAATCAGTCAGGTATTTGAGCAGATCCTCGGCCGCTTTCTTGACCGCCCCCTTCTTTTCCTCTGGAGAAGTAGGCCGGCGTAATTTAGGGAGTTTTCCTGATTCAAATCCTCCCTTTACCCCAAAACCCATCTCCTCATTCAGGGCTTCTATATCCTTTCGGAGCTTCTCTCTGGCACGGATAGCCGCCCCTTCCGCAATAGTCTCAAAATCACCTGTCAGGGCCCCTTCCGCCATCATGCCGGTGTTTACTCTGCTCAGGGCACCCACTACCGAGGCCAGAGCTTTCCCTATGGTCCAGGCCGCCTTAATCATGGCCGACATGATGTCCAGGATGGCCTGCACCACCGGCTTGATATCTTCCCAGGCTTTCTTTATGTCCCTGGCGATGATGGTCTTGTTTTCCCGTAGGTAGTCGTTTAACTGCCTTACCCAGCTGACAATATCCTCATACGCGCCGGCCAGCCCTTCCCTGCCAACCTGGGTTAAAAGGGTCCAAAGGGTGGATTTCTGGGATTCCAGAGTTTTGGCGATGTCCTCGCCCGCGGCGTGCAAACCTTTGAGTTGGTCGGCCAAGGGCTTGAGGGAGCCGGTCTTTTTGACCTCCTCAATGACATCCTTCCAGGCAGGGCCCAGCTTGTCCATTAACAGCCGTGCCATCTGGTCGGTGACCCTGGCCTGGCCCGTGAGGATGGCCCGCATTTCCTGGGCAATCTGAAAGCTGGCGACCTGCCCCTGGGTCAGAAGCTTGATTTTGTCCACGATGACGCCCAGGTGGTCAATTTCCTCCTTCCGGAGCACCACGCCTTTCTGGGCCATGATGTTCCATGCCTGGATCAGCTCGCTCCCGGAGGCAAAGAACCTGCGCCGCCAGCTCCAGTTCGTTATACATGTCCCGGGAATAAGCCAGGGCCTTGGTATAGTTGGCCTGGACATCTGTCTGGTCTTCCGCCATGTCCGTCAGCGTGGACGCCACCCCGATGGTGGTCAGGTGGAAGCTGTCCACCGCCTGGATGCCTTCCTGGAAAGCATTTTTCAGGGCCTGGCCGAGCTGGTAGATACCGAAGCCGGCCACCGTGAAGGTCAAGGCCCTTCTCACGGATTGGGCAATGGCTTTGGCGGTGTTGTCAAAATTTTGCAGGCTGCCCTTGGCCTGCTTCAAAGAAGAGTCAAGGTTTTTAATATCCGCCGACAGTCTGACAATGAGTTCGCCCAGGTCTGCCATCGCCTATTCCCTTATTTGCCTCTGCGGAGAAGCCTTGCAGGCGGATTCCACCCTGTTTCTGCACGCACCAATTTCCCGGTTTCACATGTTAGACAAGGCTGCCGTGACTCCAGAGGGCCTTCATACCCCAACCATGAATGTCTCTGTTGACGGGCGACTTCCTGCTGTTTGAGACAAGACCTGCGGCTGAGGTTGGCCGAATACGGCCGGCAATGCACCCGACCCGGCCCCGACAGGATCGCCTCAATGTCCACATTTTCCGCCACCGGATCCCCCCGAGGCATACTTCCAGGTGATGGATCACTTGGTCTCTTTTCTGGGCAGGGAGCTGAAAAAAGAGAAGGCCCGGTCTGTCATCCTGGGCCTTTTATCACCTTGCTGACCATCAGCCATTACCCCCTCCAGCCATTTCTCCAGGACCCTGCCTTTCCCCTGGTTGAAGGCCAAATCCAGGGCCCCGGTTATCGCCACCGTCAGGGTTACAGCCTGCTCCGCCATCAGGCGGCGCCGGTTCAGCCGGGCCCCTTCCAGCAGCCCTTTGACCGCTGTGGCGGGATAGCCGTCCAGCAGGTCAGTGAGGCTGTGCCCCAGCCCCGTCAGCTCCACCAGGGCCGCGGTGATAGCTAATGGGTGGCCTGGCTCTGCCTGACCAGGGCGTTCATCTGGCCCGTGATCAGGCCAAAGGAGTTTTTTAGGTGTTCAATGTTCAGGGCCAGCACCCTGACCGCCAAAGCCAGAGCCAGGCCCAGGTCCATCTCTTCCGCCTCCTCCTTGGGGATACGCAGGGAAATTGACAGAAACTCCGGCAATTGGGGCAGAATCAAATCCACCAACCCTGCCAGGCCCTGAAGCCCTTGTTCCGCCAGCAGGTCTGAAAAGTTATCCAAGGTAACGCCCATCCCCTTGAGTTTTTCCCCCAAACCCTTCAGGATGGGCGTCACCTGCATGAGCTGTTTGATCGTCCAGGGCTTGACGGAGTAGCCTTCCAGCTTTTCTTCCGTCAGCAGAGCACCCAAAACCTGGATGTCGTCAACCGTTTCAGTCATGGCCACCTCAGTTTAGTTCTCGTAGCTCACATACCGGCCGAGAGGATAGTCCGGGGTGTTCTCGCTGTTGTCTAGGACTTCCAGGGTCATGGGCACCGTGAGCCAGGTCTTGTCATCCAGGCCGATGGCCCCGTTGGGCTTGAGCAGGCACTTGGGAATTTCCACGTCAAACCGGATGCCCCGCCCGGTATCCGGGTGCACTTCCAGCCGGGCCGCGCCTTCAATGAAACTGGAGCCAGCAATCGGAAACCGCACCTGCTCCCAGGTGGTGTAGGTGAAGCTGACTTTCACCTGCTCCCCATCCACAATGCGGCCTGCCTCCAGCCGCCCG
>JAFDHU010000321.1 GCA_019308625.1 Deltaproteobacteria bacterium | reverse complement strand
CGGGAAAGAGTGTCTGCCTGGAGGGCAGGAAATGGAAACGAAGAGTAACCAACCGGCACCCAAGGGGAAGCTCATCTCTTGCCCATACCGCCCTTATCTGCTGGTGTTCTCTCCGTTTTGGGCGCAGGTCTTCCCTAACCTGTGGCTGGCGCTGGTGGGGCTCTTGCAGGTTCGCTTGATCGTGGCGGGGAGCGACCTGCGCCCGCTTTTTGGCTTCTGGAACTGAAGAGGAGGGGATGGGCTTCCTGTGGTTTTTGGGCGGCTTGATCGTGGGCGCGGCGGTGGGCTGGGTCGGGTGCGCCTTGGTGACCCTGGCCAAAATCAGGGAGTAGGAAATGACTTGGCTGACCTTTGTTGACCCCGATTTTGTCGGAGGAGCGCCCCCGGCGGGGAAGTTCCAGTGCCGGGACTGCCGGCTGTGGTCGCTCCGGAGAAGACGGGGGGAGGAAGCCCCCTGCCGCTGGCACGGCAGATACACCAAGGCGCGGGAAGTCCGGCGGCTGTTTGTGCGGTAGATAGGCGTAATGGCCCTTGGCGTGTCAGATTACACGGTCTACAAGCAACGCCACTTGGGCGCGGTGCTCAACGCACACCTGCGGATATGCTCTGCAATTCTGCGCCGAGCAACGTGGGCTCATGAGGAATATCACTACTTTGACCTGCACGCCGGACCGGGCCGATACACCCATAACGGTTTGAACCTGGCCGGCAGCCCACTGATTTTTCTGGACAATCTCAAGACCATGGGGGTCAGATGTCATGCAGTGTTTTTTGAGATAGACGACAGCCTGCGCACTGAGCTGGTGCGCAACATACGGCCATATCTGGACCTTCCTGGCCTGTCGGTTTCCATCAACGGAGACCATGAACAATTTCTGCCGTGCTACTTTGGACCGCCGCAAAAGCGGCCCAAACGGATTTTTGGCTTGGTGTATGCCGACCCAACAGGCAAAGCTCCGCCGTTCGGACTACTCTCCCGGATGTTCAGGCAGAAGCGCTTCTCAACCCTTGACCTGCTGCTGTATTTCTCCGCCACCAATCTCAAGCGGCAGCTCAAGGCTCCTGGCTGCCAATTCAATTCCCGGCTGAAAGAAGTGCTGATGGTGATTGACAAGCGCCATTGGATCGTCCGGGAGCCATATGGCCGACATCAGTGGACTTTTTTGATCGGCACCAATTGGACTGATTTTCCTGTGTTTGAACGGCTTGGTTTTCACCGCTGGGACAGCGATGAGGGGCAAAGAATCCTTGACATACTGAATTACACCAATGAGGAGCTGGATGAAGGCATCGGAACTGAAGCGATATCTACGCCCACCTTTCTGTGAGCTTTTCCCCACCTCTAAGGCGGTCATTGAAGCTGTCAAGGGGGCCATGGCCGAGTGGGGGTATGACCAGTCCCAGCCCATCATCATCTGGGATGAGGGCCAGGCCATCATTGACGGCCACACCCGGTTGCGGGCCGCCCAGGAGGTGGGGATTGAAGACATCCCGGTGCACTACAAGAGTTTTGCCACCGAGGAGGAGGCCCTGGCCTACGCCATCCACCTGCAGCGGAACCGCCGCAACCTTACAGACGCCGAGATCATCCGCTGCATTGAGGCACTGGACAAGCGTAGGCAAAGGGGTGGAGACCACAAAAGCGAAGAGTTTAAAAAATCAAAACCCTCAAATGAGGGCATTGAAACAGGGAAGTCGGCCTCCGCCAAAGAAACCGCCAAGCTGGTGGGTGTATCTCGGGTCAAGGTGGAGCGGGCCCGCACGGTGCTGGAGCATGGAGAGGAGCCGGTGAAAAAAGCGGTGCAGGCCGGCGAGCTGAGCATCCACCGGGCCTACCAGTTGACTCAGGAAAGGCGCCGGGTCCAGGAGGCCGGCAGGCCGGTTTTCAACCGCACCAATGAGAATATTGAATGGGCCTGCTGGACCTGGAACCCGGTGACCGGCTGCCGGCACGGCTGCCCCTACTGCTACGCCAGGGACATCGCCGCCAGGTTCTACGGCAACGGCGGTTTTGAACCGAAATTTCACCCTGACCGCCTGTCTGCGCCGGCCAACACGCCGATGCCCAAGCCCTACGCACCTGTCGGGGAGCGCAACGTATTTGTGTGTTCCATGGCGGACTTATTTGGGGAGTGGGTGCCCCAGGAATGGATTGACGCGGTGCTAGAGGCGGTGCGGGCGGCCCCGCAGTGGAATTTCCTGTTTCTCTCCAAGAACCCCCAGCGGATGGTGGGGATTGACTGGCCCGACAACGCCTGGGTGGGCACCACGGTGGACTGCCAGAAGCGGGTGGCGCCGGCAGAAAGTGCCTTCAGCCGGATCAAAGCCAGGGTCAAGTTTCTGTCCTGTGAGCCGCTGCTGGAGAAGCTCACCTTTAAAAATCTCAAAGTGTTTGACTGGCTGATCATCGGCCCCAAGCGGGTGGGAGCGGGCCATGAACAGCCTGACTGGCGCTGGGTGGAACTGCTGTTGTTTCAAGCCAGAGCTGCCAAGCTCAAAGTCTATTTCAAGCCGCATCTGGCGGTGAGGCCCAGGGAATATCCTGCAGATTTGTGAGGCGGCAATGGCCAGAAGCTGGGGGAGATTGTATCTGGGAACCAGAAATCATCGGAAGCTCAAAACCCTGCGCCGGCGGCATCCGGGGGCGTGGAGGGCCTTTTATGTGCTACTGGAGAT
>JAFDHU010000320.1:2244-2575 GCA_019308625.1 Deltaproteobacteria bacterium | reverse complement strand
GGGGATGACGTATTCCGGGTAGAGGTCCAGATAGCGGGGGATTTCCACGGCGAAACAGGGGAAGAAGTTTTTTTCGTCAATATAGACGCCGCCGAACCAGTTGCCGTAGGCCACCTGGGTGACGCCGGGCAGGGCCTGAATCCGGGGAAGATAGGCCAAAGGCAGGCGGAAGGCCAGGGAAATGGCGTTTCTGGTCACCAGGCGGGTGGGCGAGGCGGAAGTCACTCCGGCGTACCAGGCGGCCACCACGGTACGCAGCAGGCAAAAAGCCAGCACCGCCACGGCCATGCCGCTGATGGTAAGCCCGGCTCGCAGGGGATGACGCCAAATG
>JAFDHU010000320.1:0-2199 GCA_019308625.1 Deltaproteobacteria bacterium | reverse complement strand
AGAATACCAGGCCGTGGTGTCAGGGGAAACTTTGTATTCTCCCAGCCGCGGCCGCGGTCCCCCTTTATTATATCCTTAATCCGGAAATTGGCGGCGGTCGTTTGCAGTCGGGGACATTCCCGGCGGTCAAGGAGTTGGGAGAGTCTGAACCCGGTGGTCGGCGGTCAGTTTCCGGCAGGCGGGGAAAAGGGGCTATTTCCTTTCCATATCCGCCGCATGCAGGAGCTCCAGGGCCCGCAGGCCCACCCGGAGGAGCCGTCCAATGGCCCGGCTTTTTTCCCTGGGGGAGGTGAAGGCTTCTCCGCCGGTGACCATGTTGTCCAGCACCACGCAGGCCCCACCAGCCCGCAGGGGGTAGCTGGAAATTTGGGCCAGGGTGAGGTACACCGACATTTCCATTTCAAAATTCAGCACCCCGGCAGCCTGGAGGCGCTCCACCTTGCCGGGGTCCCGGCAGGTGAAGCCCGGGGGCTGGCGCCCCTGGCCGGCATAGAAATCCGAAGTAGTACAGGTGAGGCCGACATGATGGGGCACTCCCAGTTCCTGGGCCGCGTGTTGCAGAGCCCGGGTGACCTGGGGATGGGCCGGCGCGGCCAAATCCGGGGCCGCATAGTAATGGGAGGTGGTTTCGTCCCGCAGGGCCTGCTCCGTGATGACCAGGTCGCCCACGGCGATGTGCTCCTGCAGGGCGCCGGTGGTACCCAGGCGGATGAAGGTGGCCGGGGCCACACACTGGCTGGCCTCAATGACTGCGATGGCCGTGTTGTCCGGGCCGATGCCGGTGGCCAGGGCGGTGACCGGAATGCCTTTGTAGGTCCCGGTTAAGGTGACAAATTCCCGGTGACGCCGCCTGACTTCCACCCGGTCAAAGAAACGCGCCAGCCGCCGGACCCGGTCCGGGTCCCCGCAGGTAAGGATGTAGGGGGCCACCTCCCCGGGCCCGCAGTCCAGGTGATAAAAGCGGCCTTGGTCGTTGCGGGGCAGAGGGTCCAGGGCCTTTTTGATGGCGGTTTCCATGAGATCTCGGCGCCAGGGCTTAGCTGCACCACCGGCGGAGAAATTATTCCAACAGGATAAGACGCTGATCGGTGGGGCCGGTGAAGGATTTCCGCAGTTCATAGCCGCAGTTGAAAACGTGGGTGTTGAACTGCTGGCGCTGCTTAAGCGCCAGCACCCCACCCTTGGCAGGCACGTTCCGGATAATGCCTTTGACTGCGTCTTCTTTGGAAATTTTCAGCAATCCCTCCTCCTGGCGCTCCTCCAGGTCGGCCACCATCACTCCGATGGAAAAAGGTCCTTTCAGGATGGCGGGGAATTTGAAGCGGCTGAAATTATAGCAAACCACCCGGAGATTTTGGCCCTGTTCAATCAACTCCTGGAATTTTTGCAGGAACTGCTCCCGGCTGTAAAAGCGGGGGCCGGTGCGGGAGGCGGCCACCAAAATGGGGACTTCCACGTGATAGTCGCTTACCAGGGTCACGCCCCGAGGGAAAGCTGCCTGGAAATCGCGGGGCGAAGTCAAAAGGCGCCAGCCCTCGGTCAAATCGGAGGAATTGATATAATCCACCCCCGGGGACTCGGCGCCGAAGACTTCCTCCGTTTCTATGACCACGTCCACGCACAAGGGGCCGCCGGCTTGGGCCAGTCCCCGGCAGATGTGCATGGAGGCGTGATAACCGGCGGCGATGGCCGCGTCGGCCTCCATGGTGGCCACGGTCAAATACCCGCTGCCGCCAATGCCGGGATTGGCTATGACCAGACACTGCCCGGAGAGCATCCTCTACCTCCTGGTTTCTGTCGCCAGCAAATCGGTCACCCGGGTGCTCAGGGCAAAATGGGGCCCGGTCATGCTGAGGCTTCCGGTGGGGCAGGGAAACTGGCTGCAGGCCCCGCAACTCTGGCACATGTCGGGATTGTTGGTGAGCAGGGCCTGACAGCGCAGGCGGATGCCGCACAGCCGGCACTTGAAGGGTGGCAGGTCAGCCAGCTTCTCCGGCTCCTCCCGAGCCAGACGTTCCCGTTCCCGGGCGAACTGGAGATCCAGACAATCTTCCTTCCGGACAAAGTGGCCCAGTTTGATGCCCTGCTCTCGGGCCTCCCGCCCCAGATCCACCACGCAAACATCCTCGGCCACTACCATGATTTTCTCCCGCTTCAGGTAGCGGGGGTAAAGGGATTGAAACAGGCGGGTGTTGTCCT
>JAFDHU010000319.1 GCA_019308625.1 Deltaproteobacteria bacterium | reverse complement strand
ACGATGACCCCGTCATACAAGGCCACTGCCTGAGGCAGCCACTCCCCGGTGTATACGTTGGCCACCAGGCCCCCGGTCAGCACCAAGTCGGCTGCTCGCTCCCCCCGGGCGGCCTGCAGGCGGCGCTGCATCCTCTCCAGGCTTAAGGCAGTCTCCGTCACGAGCCCTCCTGATAGCAGGAATAGCGGCAGTTTAGCGCAAGGCCCCCGGGGAAGCAATCAGGAAGTGAACGGCTATCCAGGGAGGCCCTGGTGGGGTAGCCGGAGGACGAAAATCCAGATTCCCCTATCGGGCCAGCATTTTAGAGAGGTCCAAAGCCAACTGCACTTCGGCCAATTGGAGCCGGAGGTGGCGGGCAATCTCCTCCGGGGGCCACCCCTGCCTGGCCAGCTCCTCCACCTGGGCGCGCAGTGATTTGCGCTGCCCCGGATCAGGGCGGCAGGAGGCTGGCTCCGGGTTTGGGGGGGTGTCCGCGGCTGCAGACTCATTCAACCCCCGGCCTGACGGCGGACTCCCCCAATTGTCCAAGCGGTGTTGCAGGGCAGCAATTTGCTGTTGCAAGGAAGGGATTCCTGCAGCCCTCCCTTCTCCAAGATGGGGATCCTGCAGCCAGCGGCTCAAGGTTCTAATTTTATTAAGGAAAACCAGCACCAGGATGAGCAGCCCCACATCCAGGGCCAACTGCACCAGGACCCAGTATTCCAGATTTTTGAAGAGCACGGTTTCCCCCTTCAGACCAGGATGTCAATGCCTGGCTTTTTCCCGCTCTTCTTAGCCCCAGGAGCTTCCGGCTGGGTGTCCGGCGGAGTGCCCGGCTTTTTCTTTTTCTGGTAGCCGGGACGCTCTCCCTGCGGTTCTTTTTCGTCAGTCTTCTGGCTGACCATGGTCTTCTCCAGGAGAGGAGAAGGTATTTTGGCCGCCGGATCAATGGTATCCACAGCAAACCTCCTTTTCCCTTCAGAGCAGAAGAAAACTCCGGCTCAGGTGCACCGCGGTGACCACTGGCTCTCCCAGAGTCCGGTTCAGCTCGGCCTGCACCCGGACTGCCAATAGGTCCGGCTCGGCTTCCGCAGCAATGAGCTCAAAGAGTTTACCTCGCTGCCGGGGATCATTGAAAGTGGCGGTCAGTTCCCGGGGTTGTACCAGAGTCAGGGTCAGGATTATGCGTTCCACCCAAACCTGGGCCTGCTTTTCCCTGATAAGGTAAAAAGGCTCCAGGGTGACAGTGGCGGGGAGGGACACCGCCCCTCCCTTATCTTTCTGCGCTCCCGCCCGGACCTCCGGCGCAGGGCCTTTTTCCCAAGGGCCAGCCTCCCTGGGGGTGACCCCCAGAAGAAGGACGATGGCCACCAGCACCAGGAAAATGCGGCCTTTGCTCATAAAGGCTACCCCCGCCTATAAGGTCTTGACTCATCCACCGCTGTTCTGAAAATATTCCCGCAGCTTGGCCCGCAGGCGCAGCATGGCCTGGGTGTGCAACTGGGAAATGCGGGATTCGGTGTATCCCATGATTTCCCCGATTTCCTTCATGGTCAGCTCTTCATAATAGTACAGCGACACCAGCAGCTTTTCCTTGTCCGGCAGGGCGTCAATGGCCTTCACCATGACCTCCTGCAGTTCGGAGAAATGCAGGGCCAAAAAGGGGTCCCGGCTGCTTTCGTCCAGGAGGATTTCGGAAATTTCCGTTTCGTTGAAGTCAGGGTTGTTGCGCACGGGCTTCCAGACGCTCTCCAGCTCCACCAGAGATACTGATTTGGTTTCATCCAGGAGCTGATAGAATTCCTCCAGTTCCAGGCCCAGGGCCTGACAGACTTCCTCGGGTTCAGCCGGTCGTCCCAAATTCCGCTCCAGCTCCGCGTAGGCCTTTTCCAGGAGATGCGACTTTTTCCTGACCGATCGGGGTATCCAGTCCAAACTGCGAAGTTCATCCAGGATGGCCCCTTTTATGCGGAATTCGGCGTAGGTTTTGAAGCTGATGTTCTTGCTGGGGTCAAATTTGTGAATGGCGTCAATCAGGCCGATAATGCCGGAACTGATCAAATCGTCCAGAGAAATATGGGGGGGCAGGCGCAACGCCAGGCGGCTGGCGATGTACTTGATGAGCGGGGCGTACTGGAGGACGATCTGCTCCTGCCAGGCCAGATCCACCTGCTCCGGCCAGGCCTGGGCTGGGGAGCCGTTGGGGACAGGGGCTAACTGCTGCT
>JAFDHU010000014.1 GCA_019308625.1 Deltaproteobacteria bacterium | reverse complement strand
GACCAACCGGCAGGTGCCCCAGACCGCGGCCAAGGACCTGCAACTGCGCACCTACGGCTGGGGCCTGAAACAGGCCCTCTACCCCGAGGTGGAAGAGGTGCTCCTGCGCCTGCACTTCCTGCGCTACGGCAAGGAGAGGGAGGTGTTACTTTCACCCCGGGATTTAGACGGGGTTCCGGACGAGCTACAAGCCCGCATCGAGGTGATCGAGGCTGACCAAACCTTTACTCCCACCCCTGGCTCTTTCTGCGGCATGTGCGGGGTTACGGCCCATTGTCCGGTGATGAGCAAGGCTCTGGCCCCCGTAGAGATTCTGGCCCCGGCTACCCGGGAGCAGGCCGAGAAGGCCGCATCTTTGCTCCTGACCCTTCGACAGATGGAAAAGGAGCTGACTAACAGACTCAAAGAATGGGTCAAGCAAAACGGCCCGGTTCAAGTAGGAGACCTTACTTATGGCCCTGCCCATGTCACCTCTTATGACCTGGACGCCAAGACGGTGGTTGATTTCCTACTCGGGGAGGGGCTGGACCGTGAGGCCATCTGGCCCCTGCTGGGCGTCACTAAGACTAGCCTAGAGCGTGGACTGAAAAAACTCCGGCGACTGGAACTGCTGGAGGCCATCCTTTCGGAATCCCCCGCCAAGGTGAGCGAGCGTGTAGATTTCAGGAAGGAGAAGTAAAGGTGCTAACGCGCTAAAGAACTCCCCAGCCTCCACCGGGCGCGCGCTGAGTCCGGGCTTAAGGCAGCCTCCCTGTAAACGGGGCAATGCTGTCCGGGGAGTTTCTACTACTGGCTTGCAGCCAAAGCCGCCGCCAGGCACTTGCCCCGTGCGATAACGGGACTCTTATATCTCATTAAAGAAGGAGGGAGTATGCGAATAAACAACGTCAAAATCCGGCACTTTTTGGGTCTGGAGTCCTTAAACCTTAACCTCCAGGCCCCTGTCAACCTGATCGTCGGCCCCAACGAAGCTGGCAAGTCATCTGTCCGGGACGCCATCCTCTGGTGCCTTACCGGCCAAGCCCGTGGTCTCAAGACCCACCAGGAGCAGGCGGCCCTGATCCGGAACGGTGGCAAGGCCGCGGAGGTGGCCATCACCTTGGCCGACGGTCGCACCATCACCCGCCGAAAAACACCCAAATCGCCAGCCGCAGTTAACGGGGCAGAAGGATTCACTCCCGCGGTCTGGCCCGAACTACTCTGTGACCCTTTTACCTTTCTAAGCTGGCCTGAGGGCGCTCGGCGGGATTTGTTATTCAGCCTCATACCAGGCCTTACCCCCAAAACCGAAGACATTGCCAACCGGCTCCTGAGCCGTCTTAATTTGAGCGAAGAAAAGACGGCGGGCCTTGAACCTGCTGAGTTCGATGCCGTCAACCGACTGGTTAGTTTGGCCGTGCAGCGGGGGTTTCCCCAGGCCGAGAAGGAGGCGGTGGTCATGCGCCGGGAGGCCAAGCGCCTCAAGGAATCCCTATCCCAAGCCCAGGAGCCGGAGACCAAACTCACCCTGGGGGAGCACACCTATGTTCTCCCGGATGTGGACCGGGACACAGTGACCGCCACGCTCCAGGACTTGGAGAAACAGAGGGATGCCCTGCTGAGGGCCAAGGGCAGGCAGGAGGCTGACAAGGCCAGAGCCACCGCCCTTGAAACTGAGTTGAGCAACCTAAAAGCCAATCTTTTTGAGCCGCCTAAGGGAAATTTGTTGGAAGAATTGCAAGAGGAAATAAATAGCCTCAAAATAGAAATGGCAGACATTCAGGCGACCTTACGGGCGTATAAAGCCCCTGAGGTCTTTCCTGCTATTTGTCCGGCTATTCTGACCACGGCAACACCCTGCCCTCGGGCTGGCGAAACGGTAGGCGATTCGGACCCAACCAAAGTTAAAGAGCTGCATGATAGCCTGGTCAAATATCAGGAAGCCCTGACTAACACTGAAAAGGCTCTGAAAGATGCAACTGCTCAGGCCACCAACCATAAACGACTGGTAGACCAGATCGCCGAACTGGAGAAGGAGCTGGCCAGCCTAAATAAAGAAGACCCTTCCGATGATACTGATAAACAATTGGTCGCCCTAGACCGGCGTCTGGACAACGGCCGCGCCCTTCTGCATGCGGTGGAGAATTTCCGGTTCGAAAAGGATCGGGCCGACCAGGCCCGGGTTCAGCTTGAAGCCGTGGAAAAGGAGATCGCCCTCTATGACTCCTTGGCCAAGGCCCTGGCTCCTAACGGCATACCTTCGCAAATGATAGCCGAGGCCTTGGAACCGGTCAATGATCTCCTGGCCGTAGCCTCTTCCCAACTTTTCTCGGGCCGAAGTCTGATTCTCACCGAAAGCCTGGACATCGAGCTGTCAGGCTCTCCCTTCGCTACCCTGAGCAAATCGGCTAGATTCAGGGTGGGGGTGGCCTTTCAATTCGTCTTGGCAAAGCTGGCCGGGGAAAGACTACTCATGATTGACGAAACCGACATCTTGGACCCCCTGAACAGAGCCGCATTGACTAACTTTCTCCTTGATATCCGGGAGGACTTTGATAGCATTATAGTTTTTGCTACCAGTAGCCGAGCCTATCCTTCCCCCTACCCAGACATCCAGGTCTGGTGGCTGGAGGATGGCCGGATTGCTCCGGTGGCTCAGAAAGCCGCGCTATGATTCACAGCCAAGAAAGAAAGGAGGGGAAAAAATAAAATCGATTTTCACATAACAAGCCAAAACCTACCCAAGCCGGAACCTCTACCCAGAGATTCCGGCTTTTTTTATTGGCTTGACAATTTTTGGCACAATTTGGCAAAGATTGGCACAATTTACCAGTTTGAAATTTTTAACTTTCTTTCGCACAATACAATTAAATTGAAATTGCCAAGGAAAAACACTTGCTTAAACTTATTCGCAGGGGGTTGGCGGCTTTGTGGGGTGGTGCATCAGCATATCAGCGCGAAGCACCTTATTTCCCTGAGGCCAATCGTCTGTTCTTTTTGTCTCCTCACCTCCAGACCTCAGAGCAAAGCGGGCGCCTAGCCCAGCCCTACCGGGAGCACGTTTGGGTCTATGCCTGCATCAACGCCATCGCCCAGAGCGTGAGCTCCGTGCCCTTGCTCTTCAAGACCGGCAGCCGCAAGAACCCCAAGTTGGTGGAATCCCATCCCTTGGTCGAACTCTTTGAGACTCCCAATCCCATGATGTCAGGGAGCCAGCTTATCGAGGCGACCTTGGTCTATTTAGGGTTGACCGGGGAAGCCTTTTACATCCTGGACAGGGATAGCGAGAAGGAAGTCCCCAAGGAGTTGTGGGTTGTGCACCCCGGCAGGTTCAAAGAGGCGGTGGACGAAAAAACCGGCCTGATCTCAGGTTGGATATACAGCAAGGGCACCCGACAAATCCCCCTTAGGCCTTATGAAGTAGTCTTTTTCCGCTACTTTAACCCTTACCATGACTATCGGGGTTTGGCCCCATTACAGGCAGCTAGAGCTGGGGTGGAACAGGATTATTGGGCCGGACGGTATAACTTAGCCTTCTTCAAAAACTCGGCCCAGCCAGGCGGGGTGCTGGAGACCTCGGCCAACCTGACGGACGAGGAGTTTCAGCGGCTCTTGGCCCAGTTTGAGGATCGGCACCGAGGCGGGGGGAAAGCCCACCGCATCGCGCTTTTGGAAGGCGGGATCACTTACAAACAGACCGGCTTATCCCAGAAAGACATGGACTTCCTGGAGCAGCGACGGTGGAACCAGGAAGAGATCATGGCGGCTTTTAAGGTGCCGAAAGGGGAGTTGGGCATCTATGAGGACATAAATTTTGCCACCTCGAAAACGCAGCGCAAACTGTTCTGGGAGAACACCCTGCTCCCCAAGATGGCCCTTATCGAGTTTGTCCTGTGGGGTCAGCTTTTCCGGCACATCGATAGCGGCCGCGTCTGGGCTGAGTTTGACTACAATTCTATCAGCGCCCTCCAGGAGGATCGGCGGGAGCTGGTGGAGTGTGCCTACAAGCTCTGGTCAATGGGGGTGCCGTTGAATATCGCCAACGAATACCTGGAGCTGGGGCTGCCAGCGGTGAAGGGTGGAGATGTGGGGTACCTTCCCTTCAACCTGGCGCCGGTGACTCAGGAGGAGCCATCTCCTGAAAAGTCTGTTGTGGACTTAATCCCCATAGCTGCCCCAATTTTGCTGAGGGGATTCGACGGCGAGGCCTACTGGAGGGCTTATCTTGGCTTGCACACGCCGTTGGAGGAAATGGTCCGGCGCAAGATCAGCCGTTATTTCTACGAGCAGCGCAAGCGGCAACTCCGGAAACTGGAGGAACAGTCCGGGAAGGCCGTCACCCGGGAGCTGGCGGTGGAGGCTCTGCTCCTTGACCTGGAAACGGAAAACGGCCTGCTGAAGAAAGTGTTCTGGCCTCTGTACCTGGAGATCGGCCAGGAGGCGGGTAAGGGCTTGCTGGTGGAGTTGGGAGCTGACCCGGAAATATTCACCCTGGCGGATACCCCGGCCATGGCCGCCCTGGAGAACAAGCTCATCAAGGTGGTGGGCATCAACGACACGGTGCGGGAGCAGCTGCGGGATACCCTGGTCGAGGGTCTGGCCGAGATGGAGACCACCGCGGAGCTCATGGAGCGGGTCAAGCAGGTTTACAACTTCGCCCAATCGCGTTCTCTGACCATCGCCCGGACAGAGACTGGGCAGGCTATGGGGATAGCCCGGGACGCGGCCATGGGGCAGATGCAGGTGGTGAAGCACCGCTGGGTAACCGCGGGGGACGAGCATGTGCGGGTTTCCCACCAGGAAATAAACGGCATGGTGGTGGAGCGGGGCCAGCTTTTCCCCAACGGCTGCCGCTTCCCCTGCGACCCGGACGGGCCGGCCAAGGAAGTGATCAACTGTCGCTGTGTGGCCGCACCCCTGGTGGAGTGATGGCGGAGAGAATCGGCATTGCCATCAACCCCCACATCCTGGCCCTGCTGTTTCGGGTGGATGCGGTGGTAACCGGCAATTACGGTTTTAAGGTGCGACTTATGGAGGGTGGGTTGTCTGGCGATTATAGCCTCCTTGATTGTGGTTACAACCGCAAATGCGGGCAGTTCTGGCTCATCTTCGCCCACAAAGACGACCCCGCTCCCGGGGAGGTCAGGTGGCTGAGCCCGGTTTACGAAAAGGAGGAAGGACATGAAACTGATCCGGAAAGACTTGGATTTTGATATAAGGCAGGCAGGTGGCCCGGGGGACCGCATTTTGGAGTTCATCGGTTCCACCGGCCACGTGGACCGCTACGGCGACGTTATCGAGGTGGAGGGCTGGGACCTGAGACATTACAAGAAAAACCCGGTTTTCCTCTGGGCCCACGATTACAGACAGCCCCCTATAGGCAAGGCGCTGAAGGTGGAGAAAACCGACAAGGGGCTGCTGTTCCGCATCAAATTCCCCACGTCTGAGGAATACCCCTTCGCGGACACGATTTATAAGCTTTACCTAGGCGGGTATATGCGGGCTACATCGGTTGGTTTCCAGGACCTGGAGCGGGAACCCATCACCGACAAGGAGGGAAAGCAGACTGGTTGGCGTTACAAGAGACAGGAGCTTTATGAGCTTTCCGCGGTACCGGTGCCTGCCAACCCCCAGGCCCTGATCATGGCGGTGCAGAAGGGCGTGGTGAGCCCCAGTGAAATGGAGGAAGTCATGGGTGTGCCCTTCGCTGAAGCCGAAGCCAAGAAGGGGGTGATCCCCTTCAAGGAATATCCCACTGAACCGGAGGATGCTCCTTGGGACGGGCCGGCGGAGGTGAAAGCGGCGGAGGTCAAGGACCTGAAGGTGATGTGCGCCTGGTATGACTCCGAGAACCCAGATATTAAGGCGTCTTACAAGCTCCCCCACCACCGGGCCAAGGGCTACAACACCGTGTGGCGCGGGGTGGCGGCGGCCATGGCCGCGATGTTAGGGGCCAGGGGCGGGGTGAACATTCCGGAGGCGGACCGCAAGGGCGTTTATAACCACTTGGCCAAACACTATGCCCAGTTTGAAAAAGAGCCCCCGGAGTTCAAGGAATACGGCGACGTGGATTTGGTCTTGATTGAAATGGGTCTGCCGCCCCTGGCCGACAAACACCTTGCCGGTTCACCAACCATGATGAAGCTGGCTGAGGCAGTCTATGGGGCGGCCCAGGAAAAGGGCCTGGTTTCTCTCCTTCTAGAGCTGATTGCCTACATTTATGACTGGCTGACCGGGAAGAAAGAATTTGCGGTGCCGGTCAGAATCAACATTGACCGGGAAGTGCTCAAACAGGCTTTCGGGGAAAGTATTGAAGACGGCATAGCCCAGGCAATAAGAGAGGGCCGACAAAAATCAGCCTCTCTTGATAATGACATTTATTCCCTGGCGTTGAACCCGGGCACGAAGCCCCAAGGGGGGAGACCTGCCAAGGAGCCGGACATAAACCAACTGATGGCGTCAACTGTCAACAAGCTGCAACATCTGGTGAAAGGAGGAAACTGACATGCAGCCCGATATGAATCGCATCCAGGAACTCCTGGAGGATATTAATAAATCCCTCTCCTATACCGGAGAGGATGGCAAAGTCATCAGCATCTCCGAGGTTTTCAAGGAGCTCCCGGAGCTTAAGGCCAAATACGCCGATCTGAAAGTCCGGTTTGACGAACTGGAAACCCGCACCAGGGAGCGCAAGTGGGCCAATCTCCCTGGCCTGGAGGAAGAAAAGGAAAAATTCTCCTTGTTCAAGGCCCTTTACGCAATAGCCACCGGAGACTGGAGCCAGGCCCAGTATGAGGCTGAAATCTTCAGACAGACCAAGGATATGGCTACTACGCCGGACAGCTCCGGCGGCTACTTGGTGCCGGCCCAAGCTATCCCCGAGCTGATTGAAATGCTCCGGGCTGAATCTGTGGTGATTCCTTCCGGCGCCACCCTGCTGGACGGCTTGGTTGGTTCTCCGGTGGAACTCCCCAAGCAGACCGGCGGGGCCACGGCTTATTGGGTAGGGGAAAACGATGCCCTTACTGCAAGTGATGCCGCGTTGGGCCAGCTCCAGCTCACCCCCAAGAGCGTCGGTGCCCTGGTAAAACTGTCCAACCGGCTGCTGCGCCTGAGCAACCCGTCGGCGGAGCAGATGGTGCGGGCCGACATTGCCCGGGTCCTTTCCTTGGCCATTGACCTGGCGGCCCTGCGGGGCTCCGGCGCCAACGGCCAGCCCACAGGCGTTGCCAATACCTCTGGAATCAACACGGTTGACTGGTCCAGCGGCGGCAACCCGCAAACCCCCAACTTTGACCTGTTCTATGACATGGAGTATGAGCTGGCCCTGGACAATGCTTTGCGCGGCAAGCTGGGGTTTATCTTTCACCCGTGCGTCAAGCGGAGCATCTCCAAGCTGAAGGTGAAGCAGTTTGACACCGACACTGGCGGTGAGTATGTCATCCGGCCCATGGACGTGAACGCGCTGACCAGCTACATCGGCTACCCGTTTGCAGTGACCACGCAGATTCCCATTAATCTGGGGACGGGCACGAACGAGACCGAGGTTTACTTCGGCAACTGGCAGGAACTGGTTATCGGGCAGTGGGCCGGCATTGAAATCCTGCCCTCCAAAGAGGCGGGGGACGCTTTCGCCAAAAATCAGACCTGGATCCGCATCATCACCGATGTGGACATTGGCCTGCGGCATGCTGAGAGCTTCTGCCTGGGCACCGGGGTGAAGAACAGCTAACCGGAGGGGGCCGGTCAAACCGGCCCCTGGTATCATAAAGGAGACAGTGGCATGAAATTCAGCCTGCATCAGTTTCTCAAGGTGGTGACTGGAATTGTGGCCGACAACCATGCCGTAGGCACGGTGAACGGTCCGGCCATCGACCGCCGGGGCTTCGAGGAAGCCTTAGTGGTGGTAAACTCCGGGGCTAACGGTACGAATGGAACGGTGAACGTCAAGGTTCAGGAGTCGGATGCCTCTGACTCTGGTTTTGCCGATATCACTGACGCGGCTTTCAGCGAGATTACAGAAGACAACGATAACACGGTCTACGTAGGACGGCTCAACCTGGTGGGTCGCAAGCGCTACCTCCGGGTGGTGGCTACAGTGGGCACCGCGGCCTGTGACCTAGGGGTGGATGTAATTCTGGGTGCGGCCAGCGAGCTGCCCGTGACCCAAGTCAATAACGTAGCCTTCAGCCTCTAAGGGAGGTGGATGGTGGGGAATTACCTGATCAAACCCGGTTACTGCCTGCACCTGCCCCATGGACGTTTTGCACACCCGGGGGAGGAGGTGGAGCTGTCCGGGAAATTAGAGGAGAAAATCCTGGAGGAACAAGGTTGGAAGGTGACGCTGGTGGTCAAACCTGCCAAGGAGCCGAAACAGCCGGAGCCGAAAGAGCCGGGAGACAAGGAAATTTCCGGGCCGCCCCGGGACCGGGCCGTTAAGGGGGCCGTGACCAGGTGAACCTGACAGACCTAATTCGGGTCAAGGCCCTGCTGGAGCAGACGGAGGCCGATTGGGACGCTTTGATTGAGGAGCTGATCGCCGCGGTGTCTGCCCGGGCCGCGTCCTGGTGCAACCGGGATTTCGAGCACAAGGAGCGGGTGGAATTCCATGATGGCGGCGGCCGTTATCTTTATCTCAAGGGCTTGCCAGTGGCCTCTATAAGCTCCATTTACGCCTCGGATACTTGGGAGTGGGATGAAGGGAATCTCGTCCCCGCCGACCACTACCAACTTTTGGACGCTGGCATGGTGGCCTACCGCTTTGGGGTCTGGCCTTACGGCCCCAGGGCACTGAAGGTTACCTACACGGCAGGGTATCACCAGCCGGTTGGGGAAGGGGAGCAGCCCCCCGAGGGTTACACCCCCGTTCCCGACGACCTGGAAATGGCGGTAAGGAGCCAGGTGGCTTATGACTTCAAGCGGCGTCGAGACATCGGCCTGGAGTCGGTGAGCTTCCCGGACGGTTCCATACAAAAAGTCAACCTGGGGGAGTTTCTCCCGGAAGTGAAGGCGGTGCTGAACCGCTACCGGATCAGACCCCATGCCTAAAGACCCGATTAAGAGCCTGGAACAGATTATCAAGGGGTTGGTTCCCAAGGTACAGAAGGTGGTTGATCGCCACAGCCAGCGCCTGTGGCAGCGGGCGGTGAGCCGCCATTTGACCGGGGGCACCGGCCCTGACCGCCTGGCCCGTCGCAGCGGCACCCTGGCCCGCTCCACCCGGCCCCTGAAAGCGCGGCTGGAGGGGAGCAAGGTGACCGGGGGCCTGGCCTTCGGGGCCAAGTATGCCGGGGTGCATATCGGCCCGGCGGGCAGCAAGGTGACCATCCGGCCAAAGAACAAACAATTTCTGGCCATTCCCCTGGCGGCGGCCAAGACCGCGTCGGGGGTGCCGAGAGGCCGGCCCCTGGACGGCATCTGGGGCCCGATTTTCGTCGCCAAAGGCATTATATTCGGGTTTTCCGGCGGCACCAAGGGAACGCAAAGCACCAAAGCCATCCCCCTGTTCGCGTTGAAGCGGTCGGTGGTAGTGCCCCGGCGGGTGGATCCCAAGAAGGACCTGCTGGACTGGGTGAAGCCGCAGTATATGCATGACCTTTCCCAGGTTGTCAAGGGGGTCTGAGGTGGCGGACAGCATCAAAGTCCGGGTGATGCGGAAGCTGGAGGAGGTGCTGGCAACTGTCCCCGGCCTGGGGTCGGTAAGCCGCTGGCACGGCAAACCCATCGACCTGGACCGCGTGAAACTGCCTGCCCTGTTTCTCTTCGAGGAGGAGGAGAGCCGGGACAAGAGGAACCGCTTGGCGGTGGGAGTGGTCAGGCTGCACCTGATGGTGTTCATTCCCCTGACCCCGGCTGGCCAGGTTTCTTTCAACGATGTGGCCGACAACCTCCAGGGGGAAATCCATAACGCTTTGATTAACACATTGGAACTCAAAGGCTTGGTGGAGAACATCGTGGAGGGGACATTTCGCAAGGAATTTCCCAATGACCTTTACGGGGTGCTCTACCAGAGCTTTGACATCACCTATTTTCACGTCTGGGGCAACGCCTTCAGCGTGGCCTATTAGGGAGGGATGAACCATGCCTTTGCCCCATAGCATTGAAAACTACACCGTCCCGGGTGGCATCAAACTCTTTTTTGACGACGGCACCGGGGAGCGGGACTTGGGGAATATCACGGGTCTGGACATCGAGCCCAGCACCGAGGAGCTGGATCACTACAGCAACCGCTCCGGCAGGCGCAGGAAAGACAAGGTCATCGTCCTGGAGGAAAAGCTGAATATCAAGTTCAAATTCGACGAGCCGGTAATCGAAAACCTGCGCCACTACTTCAGGGGCGGTAGTATCGAGAGCGTCAACGAGGGCACCGCCAACAAGACGGACCAGAAACTGACACTGACTGGGGAGCTGCTCTATTCCGTGGGGCAGTATTTCGGTCTGAGCGCCGTTACGGTGCGCCAGTTCCTGGATAAGGTGTTCCGCTACGACGGCGTGGCGGCTACTTATGTAGACAACTCCGCCGAAGCTGACAGCGAAGGCGGCACCCCTTTCGACGCCTTGGTGAACACGAGTGACTACCTCTATCTGGGGAAAGACACCAAATTTAAGGAAGCCTATTTCGACCTGGAGGTGAACGGCTCCTATACCGGAGTGGCCTGGGAATACTGGGACGGCTCCCAATGGCAGGAGCTCGCCGCCGGCGGCGCCGGAGCCAGCCTGGACGCGGACGGCCCTGTTACCTTCACCCCGCCTGAAGACTGGGCCAAGACCACGGTGAACAGCCAGAATCTCTACTGGATCAGGGCCAGCGCCACGGAGGTGACCACCGTGGCCACGGTGAACCATATCCGCCAGAACCTGGTTCGGAACAGTGACTGGGTGCTGGATCCCGGCCAAGCGGGGGTGGACGGCCGGCTCCCCGGGCGGATCGGGCGGTTGGCTGGCGGTAAACTGGTGGACGGCGAAGAAGTGAAGGTGAGTTTCACCTATACCACTTGGGAGCAGATGCGCTTCCCCATTGCGGTTTCGAGCTTCATCGAGGGTTCGGCCCGGCTGGAGGTTCACCCCGATACGGGGCGGGGCCTGCGGTTTGACGCGGTGTTTACTAAGGCGATACTCAGGCCGGACGGGACCATCGGGCTGGACGACAAGACCTGGCTCGAAGTGCCCATGAACCTGGAGGTTCTGGATGACAGCGAGAACTATCCGGATGCGCCCTACGGGTATTACGTGAGCTATGAAAATGCCGCTTAAGAACATCTTGGCGCATAGGTAAGTGAGAGAGGTGGAACATGACGGAACAAACCACAGACGCCCAGGTTTTCAACGCCCTTACGGCTGAAGAGAATGTCCTGGACTACCGAGTCAAACCCTGGACCCTCAAGCAGCTTATCCAGGTGATGCCCATCCTGGATCGGCTAGCGGAGGATCTAAAGGAGAAAAACATCTCCATGGAAAGTCTGGATCGGCTAATCGAGAAAAAGGGGGTTTTGGTGCTGAAAGACCTGCTGAAAGCTGCGCTCCCGGCCTTGCCTGAGTTCCTGGCCATTTCCCTCAGGAAGGAAAAGGAGGAGATGGAGGAGCTTGACTTGGGCCAAGCAATGCAGGTCGGGGTGAAAATTCTGGCCCTGAACGTGGAACACCTAAAAAACGCCTTCAACCTGG
>JAFDHU010000318.1 GCA_019308625.1 Deltaproteobacteria bacterium | reverse complement strand
GAACTGGGGCTATGATATCCGCAGTCTGCACCCGGACACCGGGGAGCTCCGCCTCATTGAGGTGAAGGGCCTCAAAGGCCCCACCGGCACCATCTGCCTCACCCCCAACGAGAAAAGGGTGGCGGAGGACCGGCGGGACATCTACTGGCTCTACATCGTCACCAACTGCCAGGATAACCCCACCCTCCAGGACCCCATCCCGGACCCGGCCCGCCTGGAGTGGCACGAAGTGCGGCGGGTGGACCATTATCGTCTGACCGTGGACGCCCTGAAACAGCCCATGGAATTATTTGAAGAACGTTCTCCTTACATCAAAACATGAATACCAAGGCTCTGAGACAGCTCATAAATGGAGGCGAAACCCTCCACGTGGAATTTAAGGGGGAGGAAACCCGGTCATTATCTGATGCCGAACTGGTGGAAGCTGTAGTTTGCCTGGCCAACCGACCGGGCACCGAAGACGGTTGGCTCCTGGTAGGCGTTGAAGATGACCGGCGCGTTACCGGCGCCCGACATCGTCGTGGAAGAAATGTCTTGGAGCCAAGTAGGATTCAGGCCCTCATTGCCAACCGCACCCGTCCTTCTCTCAACTGCGATGTTAACGTGGTAGAATATCATAAAAAACAGGTTCTTATCATCCGAGTGCCACCCTCTTCTGTTCCCGTGGGCACTGCCGACGGTAAATATCTACGCCGCACTATAGGGGGACAAGGGACGCCTGAATGTGTCCCCTTTCACTTCTCTGAAATGTTTGCCCGGCAGGCTGATGTGGGCCAGCGGGATTATACTTCCTTGCCCATTCCAGAGGCGGGGTGGGATGCTCTTGACCTCCTGGAATTTGAGCGTCTGAGGCGGCTGATCAGAGAAAGCCGCGACCAAGGAGACAGCTATCTTCTTGAGCTTTCTGATTTGGAACTCGCCAAGGCCCTGGGGGCAGTGGAAGCCAACCATCAGGTAACTGCAGTCCGGGTTTTGGGTCTTCTCCTTTTTGGCAAAGAAGAAGCTCTCCGTCGGTTTCTTCCTACTCATGAAGTGGCTTTTCAGGTTCTCGCTGGCCTGGAAGTGGAAGTCAACGAATTTTTTCATTGGCCGCTTCTGCGGGTTATGGATGAAATCGGCGCTCGCTTCCGGGCACGCAATCGGGAAGCGGAGCTGATGGTGGGGTTCCTCCGAGTCGGGATCCCTGATTATCCGGAAAGGGCTTTCCGGGAAGCCTTGGCCAATGCCTTGATACATCGGGACTACACTCGCATGGGAGCAGTCTATGTCCAATGGCATGAAGACCGCATTGAAATTTCCAACCCGGGCGGTTTTCCTGAAGGTGTGCGCCTGGATAACCTGCTAGTCACCCCGCCCCGCCCACGCAATCCTTCCTTGGCCGATGCTTTTAGACGCGCTGGCGTGGTGGAACGCACCGGCCGAGGAATTGACACCATTTTCTTTGAACAGCTGCGTAATGGCCGCCCGGCTCCTTCTTATGAGCGAAGCACGGAGACTGATGTGGTTCTGGTCCTTCATGGAGGCCAGGCCAATCTTAATTTTGTCCGCCTGGTGACTGAAATGAGTCAGTCAGGCCGCCCCCTAAATGTTGAGGAACTCCTTGTGCTTAATCGCCTTTTCCTAGACCGCCGTCTGACTATTGCCGAAGTAGCTAGGGTTATTCAAAAAGGGGAGGGAGAGGCCAGGAGATCTCTGGAACGTTTAGTGGAACTTGGCCTGGTAGAGGGACGAGGCGAAGGAAGACCCCGAGCTTATCATCTTTCTGCTGCAACGTATCGCCGCCTTGGCGCAAAGGCGGAATATGTCCGGGCCCGGGGATTTGAAGCTGTGCAGCAGGAGCAGATGATCCTCCAGTATATAGATCAACACGGGCGCATTACTCGGAAGGAAGTGACTGATTTATGCCAGCTTCGGAGTCCTCATCAGGCTTCCCGTCTTCTCAGAAAAATGGTAAGGGAAGGAAAACTCGAGAAATTCGGAAAACTAAAAGCTACCTGGTATGAGCGCGCTCAAAAAATATGAGCGCGCTCAAAAATTTTTAGTGCGCTCAAAAAGCACTGAGCAAAAACAAAGCTATACGTCTATTTCTTTATTAGCAGATTATGATCCCCCGGGAATGCAAGCGCCTCATTGAAGTGGATTTTCCCCTGGCCAAGGTGAGTTATCATGCGGCCCGGGAGAAGTCCATCCGTCACGGGCATCCCTCCACCCTGCAC
>JAFDHU010000317.1 GCA_019308625.1 Deltaproteobacteria bacterium | reverse complement strand
GCCGCTTCCACAAGGACCCCTTCCGTCTGGTGATGGTGCCGGCGGTGGCTCGGCAGGCCAAGGCCCGGGAGCTGGCCGAGACCTCGCCCTTCAACCGCCTGAGGGGTTCCGGACCCTGGGGGGTGGCGGCCAGCGGGGTGGCCGCGGCCTACGCCCAGGACGCCCTCCTGGAGCTGGGCCTGGCTGACCAGGTCACCTTCCTAAAACTGGGCTTCACCCATCCGCTGCCCGCCGACCTCATCCAGGAGTTCCTGTCCCGGGTGGAGAAGGTCCTGGTGGTAGAGGAGCTGGAGCCCTACCTGGAGGAGGGGATCAAAGCCATCGCCCAGGAAAAGGGCCTCGGGGTTCCCATCCGGGGGAAAGGCGGGGACCTGTTTTCCCGGCTGTATGAATACTACCCGGACTTGGTGGTGCTCCTGGGGGCCCTGGCCGCCACCCCGCGTCTGCCTTTCCCCCGGGAACTGTTGTTGGATACCATCCGGAGCCGCACCAACCCCAAATTTCTGGACATCAATCTGGCCGCCTTCCAGATGGGGGCCGAGGCGGCCCGGAAGAGGAGCAACTGGACCGGCAAAGCCGACCTGCCGGAGCCGACCACTTAACGGCAAAATCGGGTTTGGCCCCGCGGCCGGCACAAACCCGAAGGGAAAGTTTTTCCTGAAAATCTGCGTCTTGCCAGCTATTTAATCCATTGCAACTCTGCCATAAATCTGTAAAGTATAAAATACGGAGAAATGTGCGCCTGATGAAAGGCAGCCCCAAAACCAAAGCGGCCCGCCGGCCTTATCGCACCCTGTCCCATACCGCGGACCTGGGGCTGAGGGTTCGGGGGGCGGACCTGCAGGAGTTGTATGAAAACGCCGCCAAGGCCTTGGTCGCCACTATGACGGACCGACGGCGGCTGCGGCACCGGGAGGACAAGGAAATCACCGTGGAGGCCTCCGATCCGGAGGCCCTCCTGGTTACCTGGCTGAATCATCTGCTGTACCTTTATGACGTGGACGGCTTTCTGGGACGGGACTTCCACATTGTGGAGCTGAGCCCGGAACGCCTCACCGCCGTGGCCCGGGGGGAGCAATTTGACCCGGGGCGGCACCCCAGCAAAACCGCGGTCAAGGCTGCCACCTACCACCGGCTGGCCATCAACCGGACCACGGACGGCTGGCGGGCCACGGTGATTTTGGACCTGTAAGACTTGCCGACCGGCGACCCGGGTTCACCGGCCGCCGGGAGAAACTGCCGGTGTAAACGCCATGGCTCAGCAGATAAAACTGCGACAGGTGGACGAATACCGCTGGGAAATTCCCCGAGAAGGCAAAATGCGCACCCGGGGGCTGATTTTCGCCTCCCGGGAGATGCTCCCCAAAATTCACGAGGACCGGTCCCTGGAACAGGTGGCCAATGTGGCCATGCTGCCGGGCATTGAAGGCGCGTCCCTGGCCATGCCTGACATTCACTGGGGTTATGGCTTCCCCATCGGCGGGGTGGCGGCCTTCAACCTGGAGGAAGGCGTGGTCTCCCCTGGCGGGGTGGGCTACGACATCAACTGCGGGGTGCGCCTGCTGCGCACCAACCTGGACCGGAGCGAAATTGAAGAGCGCATGCAGGCCCTGGTGGATGCCCTGTTCTACAATATCCCCACCGGGGTGGGCTCCCGGCGCAAGGACTTCAAGCTCACCCTGCCCACCCTGAAAGAGGTGCTGCGTTACGGGGCCGCCTGGGCGGTGAAGAACGGCTACGGCAGCCGCGAAGACCTGGAACACATTGAGGCCGGCGGCCAGATCCCCGGGGCCGACCCGGAGATGGTCAGCCAGTTCGCCCTGGACCGGGGCAAGGACCAGTTGGGCACCCTGGGAAGCGGCAACCACTTCGTGGAAGTGGGCTATGTGGAGGAAATTTACGATGAGCAACTGGCCGCGGCCCTGGGGCTGTTCAAGAACCAGGTCACTGTCATCGTGCATACCGGCTCCCGGGGTCTGGGGCACCAGGTGTGCGATGACTATATCAAGGTGATGCTCAAGGCCAGCGACAAGTACGGCATCTGGCTGCCGGACCGGCAGCTTTGCGCCGCACCCATCCAGTCCCGGGAGGGCCAGCAGTATTTGGCGGCCATGGCTTCTGCGGCCAACTTCGCCTTTGCCAACCGCCAGATTATCACCCACTGGGTGCGGGAGTCCTTTGAGCAGGTCTTCCGGATGGGGCCCAAGCATCTGGGG
>JAFDHU010000316.1 GCA_019308625.1 Deltaproteobacteria bacterium | reverse complement strand
GTGTTGTCGTCCAGAATGATGAGCCCATGCTTGTCCGAGATGTCCGCGTAATACTGATACTTCATCTGCTTCTGGTTGAGGCGGTATTTGAAGAACAGGAAAAACAACAGGTAAATGACCACAATGACCCCCACCCCGGCCAGCACGTAACTCAGGAACAGAAAGGTTTGCTGCGTCAGCCCGGATAGCCAGGCCATGATGTGGTTCAGATTGTAAATGGCGAAAATGGTCACCAGCAGCAGAAAGAGAATGGCCAAAAGCGGCAGCCGCCGCACCTGGCGCACCACTGCGTCAAGCTGGCTCTCAGCATCGCCTTCCTCTTGAGGGGACGGCTCCTCGCCCAGGAAATAGTTGAACCCGGTGATAATCACCCCCAGCAGGAAGGTCAGGGCAATGGGAAAGGCAAAGGCCACGAACAGGTATTCCCGCCAGGGAAAGGGGGTGTAGACCCGGTGATATTTGTCGTCCGCAGCCCACAGGGCCACCACAATGAAGATGACCATCTCCAGGAGGGCAATGAGCTTCAAGTAGTCAAAAAAGAGTTTCTTGCGGTCGGCCTTGTTGAAATAACTGGCAATTCTTGACATGGTCAAGCCTTCAGTGCGATTTTTCCTAATTAAATATCAGACAAAACTTGTCGGGTCAACGGGTTATGCAGACGGCGCGCCGGGCGCCGGCTGGCAGTTGTTAAGGGCGAATCAGGTCAAAGAGCCGGGGCAGGTCCAGGTGTCGCCGGAATTCTGCGGCCAGGTTATCCAATTGGACCTCCAGGAAAGTCTGGAAAGAAAGGCTTCCTGAAGCCGGAATTCCACCGCCGGGAGCCAGGTTTCCCAGGAAGCGCCGGCGAAACCCGTCATGGTCGAACAAACCGTGGAGATAGGTGCCGAAGACCCGGCCGTCGGGGCTGACCCAGCCCTCGGGCGTGGCCGCCTCTCGTCCATGGCGCTCCAGAATAAGGAAAGCCGGGCTGCCGGGGCCCAGGGGTTCAGTTTCCCCCAGGTGAATTTCATAGGCCGGAAAAACTTCCCCCCCTCCCAACCCCAGGGCTTCCAGGGCCTTGGCCTTCACCTGGGTGGTGGTCTTCTCCCCGGCCATGGTGGTCACCACCGGCAGCAGACCCAACCCCGCTTCGGCCCGGGGCGGCCCTTCCAATCCCAAAGGGTCCCGCACTTCCAGCCCCAGCATCTGGTAGCCGCCGCATATCCCCGCCACCCGGCCGCCGCGGCGGGCATGAATCCGGAGCTGTGCGGCTAAGCCGGTTTCCTTGAGATACTTAAGGTCGTGGATGGTGTTTTTGGTGCCCGGCAGAATCAGCAGGTCCCAGTCCTCCAGGGTGTCCCGGTGATCCAGGTAGCGCAGCAAAACCCCGGGTTCGTGCTCCAGAGGGTCAAAGTCAGTGTAGTTGGAGATATGGGGCAGCTTGACCACGCCAATCCTGAGGGTGAAGGCCTCGGGCCCCGGCACTGCTTTCCCCTTACGCTCCAGGGCCACGCTGTCTTCCTCAGGCAGGGCCAGATCCGGGAGGTAGGGCAAAATCCCCAGCACCGGCCGCCCGGTGCGCCGGGCAATGATGTCCGCACCGTCCCGGAAAAGTTCCGGGTCGCCCCGAAACTTGTTGATGATGAACCCGGCCAGCAGGCGGCGTTCCGCCGGGGTCAGCAGGTGCCAGGAGCCGATGGTGGCGGCAAACACCCCGCCCCGGTCAATGTCGGCCACCAGCAAAGCGGCGGCGCCAGCCCGCCGGGCCATGGCGAAGTTGACCAGGTCCCTTTTTTTGAGGTTTAACTCCACTGCGCTGCCGGCGCCTTCCAGGATGACCAGGTCATAGGCCTGCTTAAGGCGGCGGAAGCTGGCCATCACTCGGCGGATCAGGCGGGGTTGGGCCCGATGGTACTCCTGGGTGGTAAAGTTGCCCCAAACCCGGCCGTGGACAATGACCTGAGAGCCCACTTGCGCAGCGGGCTTGAGCAGGATGGGGTTCATGTCCACGTGGGGGGCCAGACCTGCGGCCAAGGCCTGAACTACCTGGGCCCGGCCCATCTCCCCGCCCTCCGGGGTGATGAAGCTGTTCAAGGCCATGTTCTGGGCCTTGAAAGGGACCACCCGGATGCCCTCTTGACGGAAGAGACGGCAGAGGCCGGCCACCACCAGGCTTTTGCCCACATCGGAGCCGGACCCCAGAATCATCAGGGGCCTGTACTTCCCAGCCATAACGCGCCGCCTGTGCTT
>JAFDHU010000315.1 GCA_019308625.1 Deltaproteobacteria bacterium | reverse complement strand
CCGCGACCCCTTCAATATCGTGCTGCCCTTTCTTGGCACCTACTGGTTCCTTTATGTCCTCAAATTTTTCGCCCTGAAGGACATTCTGCACGCCCTTTTTCCGGAAGACCTGGTCCTTTGGGGGATGCTGATGGCCTTGGCTGGCCTGGCGGCTTTTTACTGCGGCTGTCGCTCCCGCCTCTCCCCAAGCCTGGCCCTGGCCCTGCCTCGGGTCCCGGCCCGCTGGCCTGCCGGTGCCTTGTTTCCCTATGCCGTACTGCTGTTCCTCTTGGCCGCCGCAGGGGAAGCCCTGTTTATCAGCCGCTCCGGCGGATGGCTTCATTTCTTCAGCTTTCCCCGGGGGGCCGGCGACTACCAGCACAACACCGCCTACCTTTACAATCTGCGCTGGCTGTCTGCGCCGGCCGGGGCCTTCCTGGCCGTGGAAATCCTGGCCAACCGCCTGCAGGGGGTGAAAAAGCTTGTGGGGGCGGGGCTCCTGGGTCTGTCCATAGCCTACTTCTTCTTCCTCGGGCAGCGCAGCGCCATGCTTCTCTTCGGGCTTCTCCTGGCCGGCGCCTGGTTTTATGCCCGCCCCTCCCGGCCCCGCCGGATCCTGCCCCTTGCTCTCGTTTTTCTCCCGTTCCTTCTGGCCGCCGGTATAATCGGGCTGTGCCGCAGCGAATTCCATCTGGACTCCTCGTGGGCCCAAACCAGGGCCCTGCTACGTCAGGACAAGGTCGCAGTTCTCCAGGCTTTGGGGCAAAATTTGCTCTACACCGGCAGTGAGCCGGACAATCCCCATCAGGAGCCGGTGCTTTACCTGGGGGTATTGCAGGCTGTGCCGGAGCGGGTGGATTACGATTACGGCAAGCCTTACCTGAATTACCTGGTGCACTGGATTCCCCGCCTTTGGTGGCCGGAGAAGCCCAACTTCCGCCTGGAGGGGGTCAGGCGCCTGGAGGGGGTTATGGGAACCGACCTTAAAGGCCCGGTCCTTACGATCCTGGGTTACTTTTACGCCAACCTGGGTCCGGCCGGGGTTTTGCTGGGCATGTATCTCACCGGCCTCGGCCTGACCGTCATCTATCTCTGGTTTCGCAGCCAGCCGGACAGCCTGGGCGCCATGGTCCTCTATCTGCCGCTTATCCATTATGGGGTGCTCGCCGCCTTTTGCCAGGGCATCTTTGCGCTCTGGGACACCTTTCTGCCCTTCTTTGTGGTGCCCACCCTGGGAGGGTTTCTTTATTTACGGCTGCTGGGACATCGGCACCCTTATGGTGGGAACCGCCGCCGCCTCCAGGCCCCCCCTGGCACCAGGCACGGCTTGTCCGGCTGCCGCCGCGGCCCGGCTGCCGGGTGAGAGTCGCCCCGACTGCAGGAGGTCCCGTGAAGCTGGCCATGGCCGTGTCCTTCCCCTTGCAGGAAGTCTCGGGCACCCCCATCCACGCCCGGACTATCGCCCGGCTGCTGGCGGAAAAGGGGGACCAGGTCTTTGTGCTGGCCACCGAAAACCGCCGCTCGCCCAGGGTCATCAGGGAAACCCTGGACAATTTCCCCATCTACCGTCTGCCCCTGTGGCTCAGTCCTCTCCTGAGCCTCTTGATTTTGGCCCGGGAGAGGCCCCAGGTGGTCTCCGTCCAGGCCCAGGGAGCTTTGGCCAGCGTTTTTCTGCCCGCCCGTCTGCTGGGCCTTCCTTTGGTGTACGAAGTCCACGGGCTTTTCCGGGACGAAATGGCCTGGGCCAACGGCGGCCGCCCCTCCTGGCGGGCCCGGTTTTATGATCTGGCTGAACGCCTGGCCCTGCCGCAGGTCCGGCGGGTAATTGTTCTCTCGGAAAAAGTGCGCCAGGTCTATGTGCAGGAACTGAAAGTGCCGGCCCCTCGGGTGGAGATGATTTATCCCGCGGTGGATTTCGCCCGGTTTCAGAAGGTGAAGGAACTCCCCGGAGTACGCCGGCTGAAGGCCTGGGTCCGGGGTCGCCGGGTGGTCATGTATGCCGGCTCCCTTTATCCCGCCCAAGGTATTGACCTGCTGGTGGAGGCCATTCCCCTGGTGTTGGCCCGCGTCCCCCAAACTGTCTTTGTCTTCGTGGGAGACGAACCCAAGGTGGAATATATGAAGCTGCTGGAAAAAACCGCCCCCTGGCGGGAGCACCGTGGAGGTGCTCAGCTACCAGCCTCACGAAGATATACCCAGCTACCTGGCCGTGGCCGACGTGCTGGTCATTCCCCGGCCGGATGTCCCCCTGAACCGGGTCAGTCCCCGCAAAATGTGCGAATACATGGCCGTGGGCAAGCCCGTGGTGGCCACCGATGTGGCGGACTTCCGCCGGGTGTTCTCGGCCCACGGGGCGGGCCTGGTGACCCCCTGCCACGCCCGGGGCCTGGCGGCAGGGCTGGTGGAAGTCCTGGAAAACCCAACCTTAAGCCGGCAACTGGGAGAGAACGCCAGGGAAGCAGCCAAGCGCCACTTTGATTTCGCCCGGGTCATCAACCGCTACCAAGCTATTTATCGCAGTGCCCTCCAGCCAGCAGGCAGTCCCCGAGGCGAAGGCGAAAGAGTTTTACCATCCCCGGCTGCAGACTCTCCTTCAGAAGAGGTATCCGGCGTTCATTCTTTCCGCCCGGAAGCTCCCTGACTCAAG
>JAFDHU010000314.1 GCA_019308625.1 Deltaproteobacteria bacterium | reverse complement strand
GTGGGCTTTCCCAAGGACGGTGACCCCCGGGCCTCCTATGCCCTGGTGCAGGCCGATCCGCATTTTGAGGTGGAAATCCGGCGGGTGCCTTACGATATTGACCAGGCGGCGGCAGCCGTGCTGGCCGCCGGCCTGCCGGCCAAAGCAGCCGAGGACCTGCGCCGCGGCGGCCGCAGGGAGGAGGCAGCATGAGTATTTCCCGGAAAATCAAGGCGTCAAGAGGAAGGCGCGGCACTGAAGGCCCGGCTGGGGCCGGACAAGGTGTTTGACTTTACCCTGGGCAATCCCGACCTGGATCCCCCGCTCCGCTTAAAGGAGGAGTTAATTGCCGCGTCCCGGGATGAGACCCCGGGCGTCCACGGCTACATGCCCAACGCTGGCCTGCCGGCGGTGCGCCAGGCCTTGGCCGAGGCTCTGGGGCGGCAGTACGGTGAACCTTTCCGGCCACAGGACATTATCCTGACCTGCGGCGCGGCCGGCGGCCTCAACGTGGCCCTCAAGGCCATCCTGGACCCCGGAGATGAAGTGCTGCTTTTCGCCCCCTACTTTCCCGAATATTTCTTCTATGCCGACAACCAGAGAGCTTTGACCTGGACCTGGGGCGCCTGGGAGAAAGTTTGAGCGACCGCACCCGGGCGGTCATCATCAACTCCCCCAACAATCCCACCGGCCGGGTATATGGGGCCGAGACCCTGCGGGCCCTGGGGGAGGCGCTCACCTCCCATGCCACCCGGTGCGGCCGGCCGATTTACCTGCTGGCCGATGAACCTTACAGCCACATTGTCTATGACGGCCTGCGCCTGCCCAACATCCTGGAAGCCTATCCCGACACCCTGCTGATCACCTCCTTTTCCAAGGAGCTGTCCATCCCCGGGGAGCGGCTGGGCCTGGTGGCCATCAGCCCCCGCATCCGGGAGCGGGACGAACTCAGCGCTGCCCTGACCCTGGCCAACCGCATCCTGGGCTTTGTCAACGCCCCGGCCCTCATCCAGCGGGCGGTGGCCAAGGTGGCCGGCCTGACCGTGGACATCTCCCCATACGTCCGCCGCCGGGAGCTCTTCAGCCAGGTGCTCTCCCAGGCCGGCATTGAATTTTTCAAGCCCCAGGGGGCCTTCTACTTTTTCCCCAAAGCCCCGGGCGGGGACGACTTGGCCTTCGTGCAGCGCCTGAAGCAGGAAAACATCCTGGCCGTCCCGGGCCGGGGCTTCGGCCGGGCCGGATACTTCCGTCTGGCCTTCTGTGTGCCGGAGTCGGTCATTGAGCGGGCCGCTCCGGGCTTCCTCAGAGCAACAAAAGGCTAAACTTCGGACAGGGGAAGGGCACCGGGTCTGGCTCCGCGGTTTTCCCCTGACCGTATTCAGAAAGGATGCCTATGGCCAAGCGGCAAAACCTGCCTCGGCCGGTGCCGGTGAAAGAGGTGCTGGATAAGGTGCTCCGGCCCGGAGACTGGCGCTCGCTGGAGCAGCGCCGCCAAATCCGGGAAGCCTGGGAGCGGGCGGTGCCCGCGGCGGTTCTGCCCCACACCCGGCTGGCGGCGGTGCGCCGGGGGGAGCTTTGGGTGGAGGTGCAGGCCAGCCCCTGGATTCAGGAGCTACAGTTTTACAAGCCCGCCATTTTGCAGGAGCTGGCCAGAACCCTGGGCCCGGGAATCATCCGGGAGGTGCGGTTTACCATCAGCGCCTGGGAAGACTGACTGAAACTTCTGTGCCACAGCTCTAAAGTCCGCTTGCCGTGAATCCGATACCAAGGGTGAGGCGGCCGGAGAGCTGCGGCGAGTGTCAGGCAGGAGGGGCTGATGGCGGCAAGGGCATTGAAGCAGGGGGGGAGGACACGACGGCCGGTTATTAAGATTCTCCTGGTGGATGATGATCCCCTGATCTGTCTGCTGGGTCGGGAGCTCCTGGAAAGTCTGGGCTACCGGGTGGAGGTGGCCCGGGGCGGCTCCGAAGCCCTGCAATGTTACCAGGAGAACGGCCCGGCCGATTTGGTTATTCTGGATTATCATCTGCCGGGGGAGAACGGCTCCCAGGTGCTGGCCCGGCTCAAGGCCCTGGACCCCCAGGCCCGGGTGCTGCTGGCCACCGGCTTCCTGGCCCCCTGGGAAATGGGCCGACTGAAGGAACAAGGGGCCGTGGGGCTTATTTACAAGCCTTTCCGGGTGCAGGACCTGGAGACCCAGATACAGAAGGTGCTGGCTGACCGGACCGGCGGTTAGCCGGAGGCTCCCCTAAGGGCTCAAAAAGGTAAAGTACCGCGCCCTCCTCCAGGTAACGGGCGGTTTGGCGCCAGCCGGGGCCCAGCAGGCCGGCAGCGAAGGTCTCCATGTACTCCAGGCTGGGGTAATGGCCGCTGATGAGCCATAAACGGCGAGGCTGCCGGGGGCGGCCGGCTTTCTGGGTCTGGCGGGAAGCGGCTGTGCCCGACAGGTCCAAGTCCCTCTCCACACACGATTTTCCCCAGTAAATCCCTGCCAGATTCCCCCGGAAATAATATTTGAACGGATATATGGCGTAGTAATAGACATAAACGGCGTCTCCGGGCTGGCGCTCCCGTTCCAGGCGGGCCACCAGGGGCTTAAGCTGGCTGCGGTTGAGGCTGGGACGAAGGATCTCCTGCATCATCTGGACCGGCTGGAGACTTAAGAGGAGGCCGGCGATGAGGAGGGGGGCCAGCCAGTACAGCCGGGAATGCCACAGCAGGGACACGGCCGCCACCCCGCCCATGGCCACCAGCAGATAGAGCAGGGGGGCGGAGAACAGCATGAGGCGGCTGCCGCCGAAGTGGGCCATAAAGGGATAGCGGTGCAGGGCCGCGGCCACAAAGGCCAAAAGCAGCGGCCCGGCCAGATACAG
>JAFDHU010000313.1 GCA_019308625.1 Deltaproteobacteria bacterium | reverse complement strand
CCAGTAGTCTGCCTGGACCACCAGGGGGTGGGCGATATTATTACTCCGGAGTGCGGCATAAAGATTCCGGTGACCACCCCGAAAAAGGTGATTGCCGGTCTGAAGGAGACCATCGTCTCCTTGGCTACCCAAGAAGGATACCTGCAGTCTCTCTCCCAGGGCGCCCTTAAACGGGCCCAGAACTACCTGTGGAGTGCCAACGGCGCCCGAATGGCCAGTATATACCTGGCAGCCATGGCCACGGGGCAAAATCGTTAAAATAACCACATCCCCGAAAGGTGAATTGCTCTCGCCGGCGGCCATGACCGATATCACTGTAATCGTAGTGACCCGCAACCGGGCTGCGATGCTCAGAGATGCTCTCCAGTCCCTGATCCATCAGGACACCGGGGGCGGCTTCTCTTATGACATTTTGGTGGTGGATGACGGGTCCACCGACCAGACTTTCCAGGTGGTGGAGGAGATGGCCCGCCAGGCATTTCCTCTGGTGGTGCAGTACCTGGCCATCCCAGGTAGCGGAGAAGCGCTGGCACGCAATGTGGGCCTGAGGGCGGCACAAGGGGAGTGGATTGCCTTTTGTGACGACGACCAGGTGGCCGACCAGGCCTGGCTGCAAGAACTCCATCGGGAGGCCCTGGCCAGCCAGGCGGATTGTGTGGGGGGTGCGGTGGCTTTGTCCCTGCCCCCCTCCGAAGCCCTGGAACTGGGGCCCAGGTCCCGCGGGGAACTGGGGGAGAAGCTGTTTGACCACCGGAGTCGCCGGCGCTTGGCCAAGGACGTCATGGGAGCCGGCAACTGTCTGCTACGCAAGTCTCTGGTGGAGACCGTGGGGGAATTTGATATCACCTTCCGACAGGGAGTGGACACTGATTTTTTCTGGCGGGTGGAGAAAGCCGGCTTCACTCTTAGCCTGGCCCCCCGGGCCCTGGTTTATCACATTATCCCCGCAGCCCGCCTGCAGACCGGATACCTGAGACAGGTTTGCCTGCGTAAGGGCGCGGCTACTGCCCGGATCATTGACAAACATGAAGGTTCCCGGAAACTCCTGCTCCAGGCCTTGCTGCGGCTCGGCATCATCTGTGTCCGGGACGTGCCGCAGGTTCTCATAGCTGCGGGGCTGAACAATCCCGGGTTCCAGATGGATTGCCGGTGCGGCCTGTGGTTTAGTTTGGGCTTTCTGCGGAGCGCCCTGTTTCATCTTGCTCCGAGCCGGTTCCCACAAACCCGCTTCTTCCGACAGCTTCAATAATTGGGCCAAAGGCACCTGAACTGTGCACCTGCCTCCATGATCATCAAGGAAAAGCCCAAGCAGACCCTGGCCATAGCCTTTTTTGCCTATCTCCTGGGCCTGATGGGGCAGGCCGGGTTTAATATCCTGATTTTCCGGGAATTTTCCCTGGAGGAAGTGGGAACTTACAGTTTTATCGTGTCTTTGGCGGCCTTTGCCGGCTTTGCTTTTGATATCGGTTTGACCCCCACCCTGATCCGGGGATTCAGCCAGAAGACGCTGTCCTTTGCCCAGGGACTGCTGGGATCCCTGGCCTTCCGGATCCCCGTGCTCCTCCTAATTTTGGCCGGATGGGGGATCGCCTCCCGCCTTTCCGGCCGGGCCTCACTGGACTGGGCCACCAGCCTGCCGCTGTTGTTGGCCATTTTGGCCCAGTTTCTTATAGCCTTGCGGACGGCTCCCCTTTCCTGGTTACGGGCCGGGGACCGCCAGAATACCGCCAATTTCCTCAATGTCCTCCAGCCTGCCGGTTATCTGGTGGTTGTTGTTCTTCTGCTGGAATTTCAAGCCCTGAATCTTCTGCAATGTTTTCTGGGCATCGCCCTGGTGGAAACAGCGGTCAGCGGTCTGGCCTTTGCCCTCATACCCTGGGGGCGTTTTCTGCCCGCCCCGGGGGAGATGTTTTCTAGCGCTTACCTCCTGGAAGCCATGGCCTCCCTGTGGAAACCCAGTCTGATTTTCACCCTGGTGGCCTTCTGGGCCTTGATTCAGGGCCGCCTGGATTGGATTATGCTGTACTCTTTGGGTTCCAAGACAGAACTGGCTTTCTTTTCCCTGGCCAACCGGGTGCTGGAATTTTTTGAGGATGGCTTCGCGGTGCTAATCAGCACCACTTTCCCCTGGATCTGCAAACTTCTGGCCGGCAGGGAAGGAAATCCCAAATTTATTTTGGGTTTCAAAAGTCTGGCTTTTGCTGGCGTGATTCTGGCTGTGTTGGCTGCCCTTACCGTACCCTGGCTCCTGACCCTCATCTGGGGAAACAAATTCGCTCGAGCCGACCATCTCATCTTCCTGATCATGTGCACCGCCGGCCTGAGCCCCTTTAACACCATGATGTACTACCTGCTCATCGCCAGCGGCAGGGAAAGGTGTTTATTGATAACCTCGGCTGTTCCCACCCTGCTCCAACTGGCCGCCAACCTGATTCTCATTCCCAGACTGGGGGCCTTGGGAGCCACCATCAGTATGGTATTATTGTTGTCAAGTTCTTTTGTCCTTCTGGTTTTTTTCAGCGTCCGGTTC
>JAFDHU010000013.1 GCA_019308625.1 Deltaproteobacteria bacterium | reverse complement strand
TGGTGCTGGCCCTGGCGGCCATCGGCATCGTCAATCTTTACAGCGCCGGTTACAACCGCATTCCGGAGGGGGCCACTCCGGTATATCTCAAACAGACCTATTGGCTGGGGCTGGGGCTGGCGGTGATGTTTTTGTCGTTGCTCTATGATTACCGGCACTACGAAAGGCTGGCCTATCCTTTATACATATTGAGTATCGTTTTGCTTGTTGGGGTGATGGTGGCCGGTAAGTCGGTTTCCGGCTCCCGGCGCTGGCTGGCCCTGGGGCCGGTGTCCTTCCAGCCCGCGGAGCTGGCCAAACTGGCTGTCATCCTGGTGCTGGCCCGCTATTTCCATCGGCGCCCGCAACTGGCGCCGCTCACCTTCAAGGACCTGCTGGCGCCCGTGGCGCTGGTGCTGTTGCCGGCGCTCATCATCATCAAGCAGCCGGATTTGGGCTCCGGGCTGCTGGTGGTGGCAGTGGCGGCCGCGGTCATCCTCTTTGCCGGGGTGCACTGGCGCACCCTGGTGGTCAGTCTCATCGGCCTGTTGGCCGCGGCGCCCGCGGCTTGGCCCTTTCTCAAGGACTATCAGAAGCAGCGCATCCTGGCCTTCCTGAATCCGGAGAAAGACCCCCTGGGCGCGGGTTACCACATCATTCAGTCCGAGATCGCCGTGGGCTCCGGGCAGTTCTGGGGCAAGGGGTTTCTTAAGGGCACTCAGAGCCAGCTTTACTTTTTGCCGGAGCAGCACACGGACTTTGTGTTTTCGGTGTTTGCCGAGGAATGGGGCTTTGCCGGCTCGGCCCTGGTGCTTTTGCTGTACATCGGCCTCATCCTCTGGGGCCTGCAGATCGCCCGGACCTGCAAAGATCGCTTCGGTCAGTTTCTGGCGGTGGGGGTCACGGCCCTGCTTTTCTGGCAGATCTTTATAAATTTGTGTATGGTCACCGGACTCTGTCCGGTGGTGGGCCTTCCCCTGCCCCTGTTAAGCTACGGCGGCTCCTCTCTGGTCACCACCCTGCTGGCCCTGGGCATCCTGCTGAATATCCGGATGCGGCGCTTTGTCTCCGGGAGATAAAATTTTTGGAAAAAAAATTTTGACAGGCCGGAGAAAATAGGTTAAAAGGGCATTCGTGAAAAGTTACACATGACTTTCCGTCTTGATGCCGATCACCGACAGGGTAACCTGTTGATTTCGAAAAAAACATACAAGGTGGCACCACAGGATGATTGCACTTGACTGGACTCTGTTTGTACAAATTTTCAATTTCCTCCTGTTGGTTTACCTTCTCAACCTGGTGCTCTACCGGCCCCTGCGGCAAGGCTTAAAGTCCCGGCAGGAGACGATGGCCTCCTTTGAGGGTGAGATTTCCCAGCTGGCCACCGAGGAGCAGAACACGTTGGCCAGGGTTCAGGAGAATCTCACTGAGGCCCGCCGCCAGGGGTTGAGCCAGCGGGAGGCCCTGCGGCAGGAGGGTGCCCAGGCCGAGGCTTCCTTGTTGGAGAAGGTGAAACAGGAGGTGGAGGCCGAGTGGGCCAAGGTGGAAAAAAAGATTCAGCAGGACATGGCCAAGGCCCGCAAGGCATTGCAGGCCCAGGCCCAGGAATTTGCCCAGGCCCTGGCCGCCAAGATCATTGGGAGGGAACTCTCATGAAGCGCGCAGGCAGGGTGGATACGTGGTGGCTGATGGCCCTTTTGGCTGCAGGGGCTTGGCTGGTGTTGGCTGGCGCGGCCTGGGGCGCGGAGGCGGCACACGGCGAGCACGGGGGGATTACCCCGGAAAAAATCCAAGATCTCATCTGGCGCACCTTCAACTTCTTGGTCTTCGCCAGTATCCTGGTGTATCTGCTGGCCAAGAAGTTCCCTGTCAAGGACTTTTTTCACAAGCGTACTGAGGAAATCGCCCAAAGCCTGAGCGAGCTGGAAGCCCGCAAGGCCGCGGCTGCCAAGGCCTTGGAGGAAGCCCAGGCCCGGCTGGCCCAGGTGGCTGCCGAACGGGAGCAGATCATCCAGCAATTCGTGGAAGAAGGCCAGTTGGAAAAGGCCAAAATCATTGAAAAGGCCGAGATGGTGGCGGCTCGCATCAAAGAAATGGCCGCCCTGAGCATCGCCCAGGAAACCAAAAAGGCCGCCCAGCAGCTCAAGCAGGAAGTGGCCACCCAGGCCGCGGAGCTGGCCGAAGAGCTCATTAAGAAAAAGATCACCCCCGCCGACCAGCAGCGGTTGGTGGATGAATACCTGGAAAAGGTGGTGGAGAAGCATTGATTGACCTGACCGTTTCCCGACGCTATGCCAAGGCCCTGTTGATGCTGGGCCAGGAAGATGGCAAATACAAAGAATATGGGGAGGAGCTGACCGGATTCGCCCAGTTGCTGGAGCGGGAACCGGAGCTGAAAGACGCCTTGCTCAACCCCATTCATGGCATGGAGGAGCGGCGGAAACTGCTTCTCCGTATCGTGGACCTGTTGAAACTGTCCACCGTCGTGGGCAATTTTGTTAAACTGTTGTTTGACAAACACCGGCTCAGGGCCGTGGAGGGCATTGCCCAGGTCTATCAGCAACTGGTGGATGATATTGAGAATGTCAAACGGGCCCGGGTAAAAGCCGCCATAGCCCTGGATGAAGCCACGCAGGAGCGCCTGCGGCAGGGCTTGGAGAAACTCACCAAGTCCAAGGTGGTCATGGAGGTTGAAGAGGATCCCACCATCATCGGGGGCATCGTGGCCCGGGTGGGGGACCTGGTGCTGGACGGCAGTGTACGGACCCAGCTCTCTTCCTTAAAAGAATCTTTAATCAAAGGCGAGGTTTTATAAATGGAAATCAGAGCCGAGGAAATCAGCCAAATTATTCGTACCCAGATCAAGGACTACGAGAAAAAGGTTGAGGTGGCGGAAACCGGCACGGTCCTGTCCGTCGGCGATGGCATCGCCCGGGTGTATGGCGTGGAAAAGTGCATGGCCATGGAACTTCTGGAGTTCCCGGGCCGCATCTACGGCATCGCCCTCAACCTGGAAGAAGACAACGTGGGCTGCGCCATTCTCGGCGAAGACACCCACATCAAAGAGGGCGATATCGTCAAGCGCACCGGCCGCATCGCCGAAGTGCCGGTAGGGGACGCGGTCATTGGCCGGGTCATTGACCCGGTGGGCAACCCCCTGGACGGCAAGGGCCCCATTGAGGCCAAGGAGTTCCGGCGCATCGAACTCAAGGCCCCGGGCGTCATTGACCGCCAGCCGGTGAACGAGCCCATGTACACCGGCTACAAGGCCATTGACTCCATGACCCCCATCGGCCGGGGCCAGCGGGAGCTGATCATCGGCGACCGCCAGATCGGCAAAACCGCCCTGTGCGTGGATGCCATCATCAACCAGAAGGACTCCGGCATCATCTGCATCTACGTGGCCATCGGGCAGAAGAAGTCCACGGTGGCCCAGGTGGTGGACGCCTTGGAGCGCCATGGCGCCATGAAGCACACCGTGGTGGTCAATGCCTCGGCCTCGGAGCCGGCACCCATGCAGTACATCGCGGCCTATGCCGGCTGCGCCATGGGCGAATACTACCGGGATTCCGGCCGCCACGCCCTGATCATCTATGATGATCTGACCAAGCAGGCCCAGGCCTACCGGCAAATCTCCCTGCTGCTTAGGCGTCCTCCGGGACGGGAAGCCTATCCGGGCGACATCTTCTACAACCATTCCCGGCTCCTGGAGCGGGCCGCCAAGCTGAACGATGAGCTGGGCGGCGGCTCCCTCACGGCGCTTCCCATCATTGAGACCCAGCAGGGCGACGTGGCTGCCTACATTCCCACCAACGTGATTTCCATCACCGACGGCCAGGTGTATCTGGAACCGGGCCTGTTCTTCTCCGGCATCCGGCCAGCCATCAACGTCGGCTTGTCGGTGTCCCGGGTGGGTGGTGCGGCCCAGGTGAAGGCCATGAAGCAGGTGGCTGGCATGCTGCGCCTGGAGTTGGCCCAGTACCGGGAGCTGGCGGCCTTTGCCCAGTTCGGCTCGGAGCTGGACAAGGCCACCCAGCAGCAGCTGCACCGGGGCATGCGCCTGGTGGAAATCCTCAAGCAGCCCCAGTATCAACCCCTGCCCATGGTGAAGCAGGTCACCATCATTTATGCCGGCACCCGGGGCTTTCTGGACAAGTATCCGGTGGAAATTCTGGGGGAATACGAGCAGCAGCTATACACCTTTCTGGAGAGCAGGTACCCGGAAATCTGGCAGGAGCTGGAGGCCAAAAAAGAGTTCACCCCGGATCTGGACAGCCGGATGAAAGCCGCGCTGGAGGAGTTTGACCAGGTATTCCAGCCCAGCGGTACGGCCATCTAAGGCGGTTTAGAGGAACGGCATGGCAACGCTACGAGATCTCAGGCGCAAAATCGCCGCGGTCAAAAAGACCCAGCAGATCACCAAGGCCATGAACATGGTGGCCGCGGCCAAACTGCGGGGGGCCCAGGCCCGCATGGAGAGCTTCCGTCCCTATGCCCAATCCTTTGCCAACATGCTGGGCAATCTCTCCCGGGGTGTGGATCCGGAGATCCACCCCTTTTTCCAGCGCGCCCCCATCGTGGAAAAGGTGGCCCTGGTGCTGATGACCGCCGACCGCGGGTTGTGTGGCAGCTTCAACGTAAATCTGATTAACGCCGGGGTTAAGTTCATGAGAGAAAAGGAGGCGGAGGGCATCGGCGTCTCCTTGACCTGTGTGGGTCGCAAGGGCCGGGACTTCTTCCGGCGCCGCAAAGTGGAGATCACCCATTCCTATGTGGATCTGTGGAATAAGTTTGACTACAGCCACGCCGTAACGGTGGGTCGGGATGTAATGGGCGAATTCCTCACCGGCCAGGTGCAGGAAGTCTATATGATTCACGCGATGTTCATCAACGTGGCCATCCAGCGGCCCAGGCTGGTAAAGCTCCTGCCCATCTCTCCGGAGGAGACCGCGGAGGAGGCGGTCGGTGCCCTGGAATACATTTTCGAGCCGCCGGTGGAGCAATTCTTGGAACTCCTGTTGCCCAAGTACGTCAACACCTTAGTGTATCACGGCTTCCTGGAGAACTCCGCCAGCGAGCACGCGGCCCGCATGACCGCCATGGACAATGCTTCCAACAACTGCGCCGAAATGATCGGCCAGCTTACCCTGGTAATGAATAAGGCCCGGCAGGCGGCCATCACCAAAGAATTGATGGATATCGTGGGCGGCGCCGAGGCCCTCAAGGGCTGAGGGCGCCTTCGTAAGGAGGACTAGACGTGGCACAGAACATCGGCAAAATCGTCCGCGTAATCGGCCCGGTCGTGGACGTGGAATTTCCGGAGGGTCAACTGCCGGAAATCCGCAACGGGCTTCTAATCACCAACCCGGCCATCGACGACACCGAGGACAACCTGGTGGTGGAAGTAGCTCAGCATTTGGGCAACAACATCGTGCGCACCATCGCTATGGACACCACCGACGGCTTGGTGCGGGGTATGCCGGTAAAGGACACCGGCGGGCCCATCAAGGTGCCGGTGGGTCCCGAGGCCCTGGGACGGGTTCTCAACGTGGTGGGACGCCCGGTGGACGGCTTGGGACCGGTGGAAGCCAAGACTTACTATCCCATTCATCGTCCCGCCCCGGCCTTTGTGGAGCAGGACACCACTGTTAAGGTCCTGGAAACCGGCGTCAAGGTCATTGATTTGCTGGTGCCCTTCCCCCGGGGCGGCAAGATGGGCATGTTCGGCGGCGCCGGCGTGGGCAAGACCGTGGTCATGATGGAAATGATTCACAACATAGCCATGCACCACGGTGGCATCTCGGTATTCGCCGGGGTGGGCGAGCGCACCCGGGAGGGCAACGACCTGTACCTGGAAATGAAGCACTCCGGCGTGCTCCCCAAGGCGGCCCTGATTTACGGGCAGATGACCGAGCCTCCCGGAGCCCGGGCCCGGGTAGGCCTGACCGCCCTCACCGCCGCGGAATACTTCCGGGATGAGGAAGGCCAGGACGTGCTCCTGTTCATCGACAACATCTTCCGGTTCACCCAGGCCGGCTCCGAGGTCTCCGCGTTGCTGGGCCGCATGCCTTCCGCGGTAGGCTACCAGCCCACCCTGGGCACCGATTTGGGCGAGTTGCAGGAGCGCATTACCTCCACCAAGAAGGGCTCCATCACCTCGGTACAGTGCATCTACGTGCCGGCGGACGACCTCACCGACCCGGCCCCGGCCACCACCTTCGCCCACCTGGACGGCACCGTGGTGCTTTCCCGAGCCCTCACCGAGCTGGGCATCTACCCCGCGGTGGATCCGCTGGATTCCACCTCCCGCATCCTGGACCCCCACGTCCTGGGCGAGGAGCACTATTACGTGGCCCGCACGGTGCAGCAGATCCTCCAGAAGTACAAGGATCTCCAGGACATCATCGCCATTTTGGGCATTGACGAACTCTCCGACGAGGACAAGCTTACCGTGGCCCGGGCCCGGAAGATCCAGCGCTTCCTGTCACAGCCATTTCATGTGGCTACCGCCTTCACCGGCGTGGAAGGAAAGTTTGTGCCAGTCGCGGAAACCGTCCGGGGCTTCAAGGAAATCATTGAAGGCAAGCACGACGATCTGCCCGAACAGGCCTTCTATATGGTGGGCGGCATTGAGGAAGCGGTGGCCAAGGCCGAGCGTCTGGCGGCCGCCTAAGTTTGGGACGGAGTAGAAATCCATGGCAGAGAAACAGCTCCTTTTGGAGGTCGTGACTCCCGACCGGAAGGTGGTCTCCACCATGGCGGACATCGTGGTCTGCCCGGGCAGAGAGGGCCAGTTTGGCGTGCTTGTCGGTCATATCCCCTTTCTTAGCGCTCTGGACATCGGAGAGATGTATTACCGGTCGGGTGGCCAAACGGCATACCTAGCCGTAAGCGGAGGGTTCGCCGAAGTTACCGGCAATAAGGTCACCATTGTGGCCGAAGCCGCGGAATTCGGCCATGAAATTGATGTGGAAAGGGCCCTCCGGGCCAAGGAACGGGCCGAAAGGCGTCTGGCTGCAGCCAAAACTGAACAAATTGACTGGGCCCGGGCCGAAGCCGCCCTGCGCCGGGCCATGGTCCGCATGAAGGTGGCCACCAAATAAGTTTCCGCTAAAGCCTAGACTTTCGGGGCAAGTCTGGAAATTGCCGGGCTTGCCCTTTTATTTTTGGCACCTACCCTCCCTCTGCCCTCCCCGGCAGGTATAAACTTTTCGGCGGTCTGCCACCCCAGATACCCGGCCTTGCCGGGTCCGGTGGCTTTTCCGGTACAAGGGTATTATAATAGGCCTATCCCTAGGCCTATGAGTGGCATAATGTTTGCTTCTGGATGTAAGGCGAGGATATGACACCCAGGCTTGTTAATACTGCCATTGTGCTGGCCGCGGGTAAGGGAACCCGCATGAAATCCAGCCGTCCCAAAGTGCTGCACGAAATCCTGGGACGGCCTATGATCGCCTATCTTCTGGACACCCTTCTCGAATTGGGAATCCAGGAGATTATTGTGGTGGTGGGTTATCAGGCTGAGAAAGTGAAAGCGGCTCTGCAGGACTACCCGGTGCGCTTCGTGGTGCAGGAGCCCCAACTGGGCACCGGCCACGCGGTGCAGGCGGGGATGGCCGCCGTGGCGCCTGAAACCGGTGATGTCTTGGTGCTCTGCGGCGATGTCCCCCTGATTGCCGGGGAAAGCATCCGCAAGCTTGGCCAGGTCCATCACCACGCCCGGGCCGCGTTGACCATCCAGACCACCATCCTGCCGGACGGCCGGCATTACGGCCGGGTGGTCCGCGGACCGGATGGAGCGGTGACCGCGGTGGTCCAGTCCCGGGACGCCTCCCCCGAAATTCTGGCCCTCCGGGAAATCAATACCGGCACCTATTTCTTCAATACCCGCTTCCTGCGCTTGGCCTTGCCTTTTCTGGAGCCCAACAATACCCAAAAGGAGCTTTATCTCACCGATTTGGTGGAGTTTGCCGTCAGGCGCGGGCAGAAAGTGGCGGCCGTAGTGGAGGAGGATTGGGAGACGCTTCTGGGCATCAACAGCAGAAAAGAGCTGGCCGAGGCCACCCGCCTGCTCCAGCGCCGCATCAATGAACGCCATCTGGCCGGAGGAGTGACGCTGATCGACCCGGACAGCACCTTCATCGGCCCCCTGGTCACCATCGGCCGGGACACCGTCATCTATCCCAATGTCTATCTGGAGGGGCGGACCACTATCGGCGAAAACTGCGTCATTGAAGCCAATGTGAAAATTGCTGACTCAACTTTGGCGGACGACGTGCTGGTGAAAATGGGTAGCTACATCACCCAAAGCCAGCTGGGCCCCGGAGTGCAGGTGGGCCCCATGGCCCATCTGCGGCCGCTGAGTGACCTCCGGGAAGGGGTAAAGGTGGGCAACTTCGTGGAAGTGAAAAAGTCTATACTTCACCCCGGCGTCAAGGCCAATCACCTGACCTATCTGGGGGACGCCGACATCGGCCCGGGAGTCAATGTGGGGGCCGGCACCATCACCTGCAATTATGACGGGGTGCACAAGCACCGCACCGTCATTGAAGAGGGAGCCTTTATCGGCAGCAACACCGCCTTGGTGGCCCCAGTGACCGTAGGGGCTGGCGCCTATGTGGGTGCGGGTTCCACTATCACCAAAGATGTACCCCCCGGCAAGCTGGGCTTGGCCCGGGCCCGCCAGGTGATTAAAGACCGGAAGTTTAAGGCCGGCCGCTCCGGGGCACCGGAAGCCGCCGAGCCCCTGAGCGGCAGAAATCTCCCCGGTCTGCTCAAAAACCTGGGACTGGCCTGCCCTCACACCGAGATTGAGGAATGTCTCACCCTGTTCCGTCAACGGGAAGTGCGGACCGTGGAAGTGCTGCTCAAGGTGGCTACTCCTGGCAACATTGCTCTCATTCGCAACATGCTCCGTCGGGAGGGGAAAGAGCCTTGCAACTGTGAGGTGGTGGCCAACCTGGCCAATCTGGCCGTGAGTTTAAGGATGCGGCATAAGCTTTGAGGTAGAAGAGGGCCTGATCCGGACATGGCACCCATCATGACCGCGCTCTCTTACTGGGTGCCATGAGTCATCAAGATTAAGAGGTTCATATGTGTGGCATAATCGGATACTTGGGACCGCGGGAAGCCATGCCCATCTTGCTGGACGGGCTCAAGCGCCTGGAATATCGGGGCTATGACTCTGCCGGTTTGGCGGTGATCGGCCCCAACGGGCTGGCCATCCGGCGCAGCGTAGGCAAACTGCGGGAACTGGAGCAGGTGTTGAGTCAGTCACCTGTTTCCGGACAGGTGGGCATTGGCCATACCCGCTGGGCCACCCACGGCCGGCCTTCCGAAACCAACGCCCATCCCCATCAGGTGGGGGAGATTGCGGTGGTGCATAACGGCATCATTGAAAACTATTTGGACCTCAAAACCGCTCTCATCAAAGCCGGCCACCGCTTCGCCTCGGAGACTGACACCGAAATCGTCTCTCATCTCATCGTGCGTTATATGAGCCGGGGTGCCGACTACCTCAACGCGGTGCGCCTGACTCTGAGGGATATAAAGGGCTCTTATGCCCTGGTGATGGTCAATGCCCGCCAGCCCCGCATGCTGGTGGCGGCCCGCAAGGAGAGCCCCCTGATTCTGGGCCTGGGGGAAGGGGAGTATTTCCTGGCTTCGGACATCCCCGCCATCTTGCCTTACACCCGCCAAGTCGTGTTTCTGGAAGATGATGACCTGGTGGTGGTCCGGGATGGAGAATTTATGCTGCTGGACGCCGACGGCAACCGTCTGGACCGGCCGCAGCATACCATCACCTGGACCCCGGCCATGGCCGAAAAGGCGGGCTACAAGCATTTCATGCAAAAGGAAATCTTTGAGCAGCCCCGAGCCCTGATTGACACCTTCCGCAGCCGCATCCTGCTGGAAAAAGGTGAGGTTTTTCTGGAGGAGGTGAACTTTACTGGCGAGGAAATCAAGGCCATCCGGAAAATCTTTATGGTGGCCTGCGGCACCTCCTTTCATGCCGCCATGGTGGGCAAGCACCTTTTTGAAAGCCTCTGTCGCCTGCCGGTGGAGGTGGATTTGGGTTCAGAGTTCCGCTACCGCAATCCTTTGGTGGACTCCAGCACTCTGCTCATCCCCATTTCCCAGTCCGGCGAAACCGCCGATACCCGGGCTGGGCTGACGGCCGGCAAGGCCCGGAAGGCCAAAAGCCTGGCCATTTGCAACGTGGTGGGCTCCAGCATCGCCCGGGAATCGGACTGCGTCCTCTACACCCATGCCGGCCCGGAAATCGGGGTGGCCTCCACCAAGGCCTTTACCACCCAGTTGGTGGCCCTTTATCTGATTGCCTTGTTTCTGGCCCAGAAACTGGGCCGGATGACCTGCTTAGAAGTGCGCCACCGTCTGCAACAGTTGGTGAAACTCCCCACCTGGGTGCAGGAGACCCTGGATCAGGATGGGAAAATCCGGGCCATCGCCGAGCGTTACGTGGAAGCCCAGAACTTCCTTTACCTGGGCCGGGGTTTGCACTTCCCCATCGCCTTGGAAGGGGCGTTGAAACTCAAGGAAATTTCCTATATCCATGCCGAGGGCTATGCCGCAGGAGAAATGAAGCACGGCCCCATCGCCCTGATTGACCGTCACATGCCGGTACTGGTGGTGGCCACCCGGTCCCCGGTGCTGGAAAAAATCCAAGGCAACATTGAGGAGGTAGCGGCCCGGGGGGGCCGGCTCATCGCCCTTACCGAAGCTGACAACTATCAGGTGATAGAGCGGGTGGAGAGCTTCATCCCGGTGCCGGAGGTCCCCCTGGAGCTTTCCCCTATAGTGCTGGTGGTGCCTTTGCAGCTTTTGGCCTACCATATCGCCGACTTGAGGGGCACTGACGTGGACCAGCCCCGGAATCTGGCCAAAAGCGTAACGGTGGAATAGAGGGGGGCCGGGGCGAGGAAAGGGCCTCAGGTGCATGGTGCACATCTCCATGTTCCCGAAAAGCGAGGCGAGGGAAAAGGCGCGGATTTGGGGGCTTCCGGGCCTTCACCAGCGTTCTTTCCATGACTGAGCGGCCCTTTATCACCATCGGCTTCTCTTCCCACCGTCTGGAGGTGCTCCCTGAGGCCCGCCGGGTCATGGAGAATCACGATGCCATTGTGCTGGAGGAAGCCCCGGAGCCCGATTTTCCCCGGGTGCTGGCCGGGGAGATGGGGATTGAGGAATATCTGGCGGATAAAGACCTGGAATTTCCGCGCTACAGCCGGGCCCAGCTGCACCTGCTTAGGGACCTCGTCCGGGAAGGTAAACGGATTTTCCAGTCTGAGCCTTATCTAGAGCGGCTAATTCGGATCCACGAACTTTTGGCCCGGGGCCTGACCCGCCCGGAGGTGGAAAGCCGGCCAGGGCTTAAAGTGGTGTATGAGGCCGAAGCCCGGGCCAGCGCGGCGCTGTTGGCCTTTTACACCCGGGCTCACAGCGCGCCCTTTCCCCGGGTGGTGGCCGCGGTGCGGGACTTCGCTCAGGCTGACGCCGCCCGCTTCCGCCTGCGGGACGAGCTGCGGGCCCGGGACCTCCTGCCCTTTCTCCGCAACTTTCCCCGCCTTTATGTGGAGGCGGGTTACATCCACCTTTTCCTGCTCAAGAAGCTGCGTCAGCTCTTGGCCGGCCGGGCCGGGCTGCGTCCGGTTTTCCTGTTGGCCGCACCCTCCCGGCAGGCCCTGGGCCGTCCCCGCCCCCTGGGCCCCGGCGACCTGCTGACCCTCTTTTACATCTTCGGCCTTAAGGTGAAGAAGGAAAAAGAGGATCTGCTGGCGGCCCGCAGTCTGATTTACATCAAGCTGCTGGGCAAGGAGGAGCTGGCCCCCGACCCGGGAGGAGCTGGCCCCCGACCCGGCCCGGCCCACGCCCCACACGGATGACGAAATCCGGGCCTGCCGCCTCACCGCCGCCTTAATGGTGGAGGACTGCGCCGCCCTTTATCCGGAGATCCGCCGGTTGTCGTCCGGGGAAGCTCTGGAGTCGGTGCGCCGCTACCTTAAGGGGAGAAGGGGCAGCCGCCGACTGCCGAGAAATGCTGAACCACGAAATTCCGGGTCAGCGCCGGGGTGCAAGTAAGTTTTCCGTACCTGCTGGCGGGGCAAGCCAAAGGCCTCTCCATCTGCCCCCCACTTTT